>JANOFA010001026.1:0-2734 GCA_031413355.1 Gemmatimonadota bacterium
CCCGCTGGCGTGCGGCGGCGGAGAGACGAGCGCGATACTTGTCCTCCTGCAACGCCCGCTTGACCTGTCCGCGCAGCTGTTCCGCCGTGGTGTAGGTGAGCACCTCGGCACCATCCTCGAAGTGCTGGGCCAGATCCAGCCGCACATCCACCACCTGGGTCACGCCAATCGCAGCGACCTCGAAGGCCCGCCGATTCACCCCGCTGGCATCGCCACCCCGATCTCCGGCGCTGGTGCGGTGCACGTTGACCGCGACGGTGGCTCCGGCGTACGCCCGCACGAAGTCCTCGGTGCTGGGCAGCTCCCCGCGACAGTAATCCTTGAGGGTGGTCCTTCTCCAGCCCGGTCCCCAGAGAGCCAGGCCGAATTCGACCAGTTCGACCAGCATTTTTTCGCGCCGGGGCGTGGCGCCGCCCGCAAAGACCACGTTGGCCCGGAACGGTCCGCGGGCGCTGAGCGGCTTGTGCACCGAGGGATCGCACCCCACCGCCAGGTAATGGGCGTGCTTCACGCCGAAGCGGTCGAAGGCGGTGACCGCTCCGGTCGCGCCGACGAAGACGTGGTCGAAGGCCATCGCCTCGCGGGCGGCGGCGTTCGGGTCACCGATGTCGTCGCCCAGCACCTGCAGCCACCGGGCAGGCCGACCCTTCCGCACTTCATCGACCAGGTCCGGGGTGACCACACCCGCGCCGGCCACGAGCACAAGTTGCGGGTTGCTCGCGTCCAGCGCCACCTGCACCCGGTGCGACATGTCCCGCCGCACCAGGCGCTCCATCCACCCCGCACGCGCGGGATCGAGGTGGGTGACGGTGCAGCCGAGCCGCTCAAGGGCCCGGAGCCGAAGCCCGTTGTGGGCCAGCTCCGCGTCATCGACGGGAGCGACGTAGAGGACCCGAAGGCCAGAGTGAGGTGTGGTCATGGCGCGGGAGAAAGTGGGGCCCGACCCTCGGGATCAGTCAAGGGGGGCGCCGACGGGCTCGGCATCAGGCAGCACCCCATGCACGCCGACGCGCCCGCCCCAGAGCCGGGCATACAGCCCGTCAGCGGCCAGCAGCGCGTCATGGGTCCCGCGCTCCACGATCCGGCCCTCGTCCAGCACCAGAATGAGGTCGGCATGACGTACCGTCGCCAGCCGGTGCGCGATCACCAGGACCGTCCGCTCGCGCATCAATCGCAGCAGGGCCTCCTGCACCAGGCGTTCGGACTCGTTGTCGAGGGCGCTCGTTGCCTCATCGAGAATCAGGAGCGGCGGGTCTCGCAGAACGGCTCGGGCGATGGCAATGCGCTGGCGCTGGCCACCGGACAGCCGGGCGCCCCGCTCGCCGAGGATCGTGTCGTACCCCTGCGGCAGCTGGCCGATGAACAGGTGCGCATTGGCCGCGCGCGCCGCCGCGTCGACTTCCGCCCGGCTCGCCGCCGGACGACTATACGCAATGTTGTCGTGCACCGTCGTGTTGAAGATCACCGTCTCCTGCCCGACGAAGCCCATCAGCGCCCTGAGCGTCGCGCGGTCCAGCGCCGGCAGGGCGACACCGTCCAGCAGGATGGCGCCGCGGGTGGGCTCCCGCAGTCGCGGCAGCAGTTCGGCGACGGTGGTCTTGCCGGCACCCGAGGGTCCCACGAGCGCGACCACCGCCCCGCGCGGCAGGGTAAAGGAGATATCGCGCAACACCCAGCCGTCTTCATCACCCCGCCCCTCGCGCCCGGCGCCGGCATAATCAAACCACACCCCGTCAAACTCCACCTCGCCGGCAAACCGCGCCGGCGGTGTCCCCGGCGGGTCCCGCTCCACGCCCGGCAGGTCCAGCACCTCGAACACCCGCTCGGCGCCGGCGCGGGCCTGCGCCAACAGGCCGGGGAACTGGGTGATGGCCTTCAGCGGCGCCATGATGCGGAGGGCCGCGACGATGAAGACCAGCAGTCCTTCCGGCGAAAGCTGCCCGCCGGCGAAGCCCGGTGTGGAACCGACCACGATGAGCGCCACCAGCAGCAGCCCGCCGAAGAGCTCGCTCACCGGACTGGTCAGCGTGGCAAAGCGCTGAGTCGAAAGCACCTGTTGCCGGTACTGGTCGGCCTGCGCCGCGAAGCGGGCCTGCTCCCGCGCGGCGCCACCGTAGCTCCGGATCAGCTTCACCGCCCCGAGCCGTTCCGCCACCGTCGAGGTCATCTCGCCGGCGACATCGGCCCGCGCGCGTGCATGGCCCTTGATCCGCCGCAGCAGGACGCGGATGCCGAGCAGCAGGACTGGCGCGCTCGCGCAGGTGAGCAGCGTGAGCCGGGGCGAGAGCTGGGCCAGCACCAGCAGCGTCGTGAGAATCAGGACCAGGTTCTGGAAGAACGACGCGAGGCTGGCGCTCACCATCAGCTTGGCCTGGTCGGTGTCGCCCATGATCCGGCTGATCACCTGTCCGCCCCGGGTCCGTTCCAGCCAGCCGATGTCGATCTCGAGCAGGTGGCCAAAGAGGGCGGTGCGGAGATCCCGCACCAGCCCCTCCTGCACCCGCACACTGAGCTGGCCCGCGAGGTAGGCGAGTCCGTTCTTGAGCAGCAACCCGCCCCACAGCAGCAGCACCAGCCGAAACGTCACCCCCGCCGCCGAGGCGCCGGCCAGCAGCGGGGCGAGTAGCTGGTCCACCAGTGGCTCGAGTCCGGTCGTGCCCGCCATCAGCCCGGCGGCGCCGCCGAAGAGATGGCGGAAGAGGGGAATGAGCAGCAGCAGCGTGACGCCGTCCAG
>JANOFA010001027.1:0-1426 GCA_031413355.1 Gemmatimonadota bacterium
GAAGCAGAGCTGGGCCGCGAGCGGGCCCGGGGAGAGTTGCGCCAGCGCCATCCCTTCCTGGTACTCGGCCTCCGACAACCAGCCGCGCTCCTCCACGAGGTCGCGGTGCATCGCCCCGACCAGCGCGATCGGGCCACCGAAACCGGTGGTGCCGAGGCGGAGGAAGTAGCGGGCGAGCGCGGTCGGAGAGGTCATGGCGCTCATGCGGCAGAAGGGCGCGTGGATTGGGGGTTCCACGAATGTTGCTCGTCGCGGACGTTGCCACACCAGGCGCACAGCGCATCGTAGATCACGAATCCGTGTTCAAGCTGGCGCAGGTCGTCCGCGACGATATGGGAGAGCCCGAGCGAGATCGCGAGCAGGCCGGCACACTGCGGCGCAAGGTCCAGCCGGTTGGTGTCTGCCCCACGGACGATCACCGCAAGCTCAGCCAGTGCAGGATCGGTCAGGTGGTAATCACGGAGAAAGGCGTCGAAGCTGCAGTGCGGTCCGTCATGACTGAGCGCGACCCCGTCGATATCGAACGGGACGGCGCCGGTCTCGGCAGCGCGAGTCAGCACCTGATCCGGTGCCGCAAAGAGAAACTCCGCCGCCGGGTCGATGAAGCGACGGATGAGCCAGGGACAGGCAACGCGATCGATCTTGGGCCGGGCACGGGTGATCCAGCGCATGCAGACCTCCGGTGTTGCCGGCGGAGCGGCCGGCCAGTAGGTTCCCGGGGTGAATGATTCAACTGAATCACACCGGACGCAAGCCACGCCGTCCCGCTGGCTCCTGCTCATCCATCACCTGCCGCCCACCCCACACTATCTCCGGGTCAAGGTGCGGCGCCGCTTGGCGCGTATTGGCGCCGTCCCGCTCAAGAACAGCGTATATGCGCTCCCGGCCACCGAGGAGGCCGCGGAGGATTGCGAATGGCTTTGCCGGGAGATCGAGGCCGCGGGCGGCACCGCGCTGCTGTGCGAGAGTCGGCTGCTCCGCGGTGTGACCGACCGGGAGCTGGCCGTCCGCCTCGGCAAGGTCAGGCCGGCGCGACGCAGAGCCGCGACACCTCGCTCGCCGGCAAAGATCGTCCCGGGCACCACCTGGGTGACTCGCGTGGATGTCCACGCGGATCGGATCGCCAGTGCGTGGCTGCTCCGGCGATTCATCGACCCGAAGGCGCGGTTCCGGTTCGTGCCGGCCCGCGGATATGTGCCCAGGCGGGGAGAGCTCCGCTTTGACATGTACGACGCCGAATTCACCCATGAGGGCGGTCGGTGCACCTTTGAAGTGCTGGTCGCCCGATTCTGCCCTGGCGACCCGGTACTCACCCGCCTGGCGCATCAGATTGTCACAGGCAGCAGGGGCGTCGAGAAACCAGAACCCGAGAAACGCGACGGCCGGCACCGTCATTGGTCGGGCGCGCGGCAGCAGGCCGAGGCCG
>JANOFA010001028.1:0-1425 GCA_031413355.1 Gemmatimonadota bacterium
AGCGCGATGAACAAAAAGAAGCGGTGGATATTCTGCAGGATCAGGGGAAACGAATGCTCGCCCCGATAGCTGTTGCGAGGTTCGCCAACCGAGCAGTTGATCGGGTCGGCCCAGAAGGCCTTGTAGTAGGCACCGCGATAGTAGTAACAGGTGAAGCGGAAGCCACCGGGCGCCCAGAGGATGAGAAAGGCCGGCGAGAAGGTGAGCCACTGGGGCCACCACCCCGGCTGGGGGCCGAAGAGGGCGTGCGACGACTCGCCGAAGATCTCCGGTGAATAGAACGGCGAGATGTACCCGCCAAAGTGGTAGTGCGTGCCCTGGAAGGCTGCCCATGTCGCGTAGATGATGAATGCCGTGAGGACCAGAAAGGTGGCCGTCGGCTGGATCCACCAGGCGTCGGTCCGCATCGTTTCGCCGAACCGGCGAGGGGCGAGGGGAAGCGGCGCATGAGCCATCAGAAGACTCCCGAAATGGGTGAGCGGGGTGCAGGGCTGTGCTGGGGGTAGAGCCGGAAAGCAGGAAGCAGTTGCCTAATAAATGCGCCGAGCCGGGAGCCGCCGCAAGGGCACCCTGGCAGCCGTCAGCAGTCAGCCTTCAGCCGTCGGCCTTCAGCACTCCCTACTCCAATCTCCTCACTCCTCACCCCCTGCGTCCGTGATCAGTTGCATCGCCGGCTGACTCACAAAGATCGGGGCGTGGAACCGGCGGCCCCACGACAGTGCGGTCACGTCGCGATAGTCGTGGCGGGTGGGGTCGCCGTGCCCAGGGTGGAGCCGCTTCCACAGCGAGGCGCGCACATCTGGATCGGCACCGCGGGCCAGTAGCAGCTGGGTCATCGGCGCTGCCATCGGTCGGCTGCCGTTGAAGTTCATCCAGAAGTTCGGCTGCGACACCACCGTGCAGAAGAGCGCGGTGTAGCCGCCGAACCCGCTCGGTCCCACGCGCGCGCGGAGATTCGGGTCCATTCCCCGGTCCAGCAGCCACTGCAGGATCTCCATCTCGTCATAGTCGACGCACAGGTGCAGCAGCGACGTGCCGCCGAGCGGTGTCCCCACCGTGGCATCGAGCGGGTCGCGGCATCCCATCTCCGGCGGATAGATCTCGGTGTGGGCGAAGGTTCGCCGGAGCAGGCCGGGATCTTGGTGCAGGTGCTGTTCCAGCAGGTCGATCCTGCCGCGGTGCAGGGCCATTGCCGGTGTGTCGGGCAAGGCCAGGCCATGCTCGGCATACAGCTCGAGGATCCGATGCTTGGCTGAGGGCTTGCGGCTGTCGGTTTCCAGGACCACGTCCACCGGCGCGAGTCGCCGACCGTCCGCGTCCACCACCTTCACCCCCAGCCCCAGCGCGAACTCGGTTCCCGCGACGTTCAGGGTGTAGGCCGCGCCACTGAGCGCGCCATCGGGGACAGCCGGCTTGCCGGCGAGC
>JANOFA010001029.1:0-1061 GCA_031413355.1 Gemmatimonadota bacterium
GGTGATCTGTTCCGCGGTCATGCCGGCCGGCGGGCGTCGGGTGACTCGCGCCAGCCGGCGAGCATGCGGCCCACCCGGTCGCGCACCGCCCAGACCGGGTCGCTGCGCATGACGGTGTAGGCTGCCTCATCCAGCAGCACCGCGAGCGCGAGCGCGGCGCGCAGGCGGCGCTCGGGATCCTGTTCGTCACGGGCGATATCGCGCAGCGTCTCCACCGCCATTGCCTGACGCACCGCCGTGGCCGCGGCCGGCCGGGAGATGCCGAATGCGGTGGGTGGCTCGCTCCATTCGCCACGCAGGAGGCGGGTGACGAAGAGCGCGGCCCGCACCATCTCGTCGGGGTCGAGGTAGAGCGCTTCGAGTGCCGCAGTATCCGGCGCATCCAGGAAGGCGCGCGCGATATCCACCCGCACCCCGGGATCGGGGTCGGCGAGCATCGCCGCGAGCCGGTCGAACTGCTTGGCCCCGCCCCATGCCGTCACGGCGGCCCGGCGCACCGCGACCGAGGGATCGGTGGTCAGGGCCTCCAGCGCTTCCTCGTCAATCAGGTCCGGTCGCTCCGACCAGAGCTGCGCGATCGCCTCGCGCACCGGACCGGCGGTGCTGCGGCCGACGATGCTGAGCATCCGCTTGAGGTCCGGGTGGTGCATGTGCCGTGCGACCCGCGTGAGCAGCACCGCCTCGGCGCCGCCCTGATCGAGTCCGAGCGCCAGGTCGAGGAAGGTGGTGAACGCCGCTTCCGCCTGCACCTGGCTCGCCACCTCGGAGGGCGTCCTCGTCACAGACGGGAGAGCCTGGGCGAAACTCGATGCCCGCGACGGGTTACCCGAGGCGTTGGTGAACCGGGTCCACTGCGCGGCCGACGGTTCCGTTTGGCTCGGCTTCCCGACCGAAGGGGTCGCCCGCTACCGCCCGGAGGAACTCCGACCGCGCTCGCCAGTGGTGCTCGAACAGACGGATCGCGGTGAGGCCGATCCCGGGGCACATTCGCGCCTGACTACCGGCCAGCGGGTAACCTTCAGGTTCAGCGTGGTGGACTTCGAAACGGTGGTGGCAAAACG
>JANOFA010001030.1:0-1439 GCA_031413355.1 Gemmatimonadota bacterium
AGGGTAGGGGCGGGCGTCCCCGCCCGCCCGGACCGAGCGCCCGGAGGGACCCTGCGGACGAGACCCGGTGACACCACGACACTTGTGCAGCGCTTCCCTAGGAGATCCACCATGGCCACCCGAGCGCCCTCCCTCAGCAAGAACGCCATCTACCCCGGCAGTGAGCTTTCTACCCTGCTCGCCCCCGCCGAGCAGGAGCAGCCCGGCACCAAGCTCCGCCGCCTGCTGCACGAAGCCCGCGACAAGGGCTCATTCATTCATTCGGCGGGCGCATACGACGGGTACACCGCGGCGATCATGACCCGCCTCGGGTTCAAGGCGCTGTACGGCAGCGGCTGGCAGCTCGCGGCGGTGAAGAACATGTACCCGGACATCGGCGTCTACCACTCGCATCAGATGGTGGAGCTGGTGCAGGAGCTGTGGAAGGGGATTGAGGGCGCGCGCCACACCCATTATTACGACACCGAAGGGAAAGAACTGCTCTCCGTCCCGCCGCAGTTCGTGGACATGGAGGCCGGCTTCGGCGGGCCGACCCAGACCTTTGCGCTCGCCACCGAGCTGATCCGCGCGCGTGCCGGCGGTGTCCACCTGGAAAACCAGGATCCCTCCAACCGCACCTGCGGCCATATCGTCAATGTCGGGAAGTCCAAGCGCGACAAGGTGCTGGTGCCGCGGGCGGCGTGGCTCGCCAAGCTCAAGGCCATCCGTGCAGCGTCCGAATGTGCTGGGCAGGAGCTGGTGATCATCGCCCGCACCGACTCCATCGACGGCGCGCTGCCCGGCGGGACGTCGGGCGGGATCCAGATGGCGGTGGAAGATGGCTGGGAAGCGGCGGAGCTCGGCTGCGACGTCGTCTGGGCGGAGTTCAACAACGTGGACATCGAGCAGCCGCTGGCGTTTGCGGAAGGGGTACGGAAGTACTATCCCAACCAGATGCTGGGCTTCAACCTTTCGCCGTCGCTGTACTGGGGGAAGGCCAAGAAGGCCGGCACCCTCATGACCAACCAGAAGCTGGCCGACCTGGGCTACACCCTGCAGTTCTCGACCCTGTTCAACTTCCGCACGGCGGGCATGGCGCTCGACAAGGGCCTGCGGAAATTCCTCACTTCCGGCCTTGATGCCCTGGCGGACCTGCAGATCGCCGAGGATGAGGCCGAGGGCGGGTACCCGATGTCCAAGATGCACCAGAAGTTCGCCGGCATGAACCGCTGGCTGATCCTGGAGCAGGTGCTGTCGGGCAAGGAATAGCTGAACTCGAACTTGGCGGGGTAGGGGCCGACCGGCGGTCGGCCCCTACCCCGGGGAGTGTCTGATTCTTTGTGTATGAGCCGTGTTCACTGCCAGGCGGGGACCCGGTCCCCGAAGCGCCCAGGTCGTCGTCACCGCTGCCCTTGATCTGGGCGATGCCGAAGTCGAGCACCTTGATGAAGTCGCGGCGC
>JANOFA010001031.1:0-5424 GCA_031413355.1 Gemmatimonadota bacterium
CGGGCCGTCTCCACTGCCGTCTCCCCCGGTGCGATTCGCAGACTGACGAGTTCTCCGCCGCCCACCGCGATCACCGTCGTCAGCCGCACATACTTGCCCGTCGCTCGAACAAGGAGAAAGCGTCGCCGCGCCGTCTCTCCCGGCAACCCCGGCCCTTCGGCGATCCGCAGCTCGCCACCCAGCAGCAGAAGCTCGAGGGTGCGGCCGTCGTGGGTCGCGCGACATCGGATCGGGTCGGCTGTGGCCGGGATGTAGCGTGACACGCTGGAGACGAACTCGTCCGTCACCGCCTCGGCCTCCCACTTCCCTGGCGTGAGAACGTCGATCTCGCCGAGCAGATGCCAGGGTAGCTCCACGGTGTGCTCCGCCTCGCCGGCGAACTCCAGCAAGTCCACCAGGTGGTCGGGACCCGCCACCATCGTTCGGGTGAATCCCTGAAACCGGCCGCGCACCCAACTCCAGTCGCCCCGCTCCTCAAAGGCGACGCAGGTGGCATCGCCCATCGGCTGCGAGGCGCCGTCGAGCCGCGGCGCGTTGTGGGCCAGCGTGGAGCGGTACCAGAAGAGATCGCGGGAGACATACGACCCGGTGCCCGGATCGGGCAGCCAGTGCACTCCATCGGCGTGCAGCGTCAGGTGCAATCGGTCGGGATGCCCATGCCCGCCGCCGTAGGTGCCGCACTCCAGGCTGGCATAACGGGATGGCGTCCGCAGAATCGCGAGTCCCTGCTGCGCCAGCAGGATGCTCCCGGGCGACCAGGCGGCGGGAGATGGCGGCAGCGCGGGCGCCATGGTGCAGAGCATCCACCAGGAGAGATCCGCGCGAGTGCGCTGCGCCGGCGCCGGCTCGCCGGCTTCATGCAGGTACGAGTCGAACCGCTCGGCCGCTGGGGCGGGCTGCTCATACAGCAGGTTCAGCCAGCTGGTGAGTTCCGAGGCCGCAGCCTCCTCCCCGGTCTCCAGCAGCAGCGCTACGCCGCGTTCCCAGAGTTCGAGGTACATCGGCTGCGCGAGGGAGACACTGAAGCGACTGTCCTTCCGCGCCGGGAATTGCCCGCCGGGCAGCGCCGTCAGCGCGGGCGCACGCAGGGCGGCGCCGAGTCGCGTACGACCCGCTTCCCCCTCGAACAGATCCACCCCGGCGAGCCGGGCCCAGTCCGCACCGACCAGCAGCCCGCGCAGCGCAAAGAGATGGTAGTTCTCCCCCTCGTACCACATCCCATCATCACCGAAGCCGTCCGCCAGATGGCCGACCAGTCCGCTCGGTGGCTGCAACGCACGCTGCACCAGATCCTCGTCCTCGAACCAGACTCCGGCGGCGCACAGCGCGGCGTTGTGCCACGTCTGCCGGTTGGAGAGCCCCTCATCGAACTCGCCGATGAGATTGGCCGCCTCCTCGGTCGCCCGGTTCACCGCCTCGATGCCGGTCTCATCCAGCGCACCCGCCTCGCGCACCAGAAAAGCGGCAGCGAGAAACTGGGTCAGCCAGATCGACTCGAGATAGGTAGAGGAGAAGAGATGGGCCGGGCCCAGAACGTTGTCACGATTGGGATAGTCGAAATACCGCCGGGCGTATTCGGTCACCCTGCCGGCAGCCCATGCCACGACGTCATCCGCACCGGCAATGACACCCGCCGTCGCAGCCGTCGCGATCCGCTCGGCGAGCCAGAGATGCTGGTTCATGGCCCAGCGCTGATCGTGCCGAACCCCGGTCTGCGCCACGCCGCATTGCGGGCAGCGGTGCCGGCCCGCGCTCCACGGATCAAAGGTGAGTAGCACTCCGTCGGCGGGACAGAAGCCGCCATCAGCCGTCAGCAGGCCCTTGAGCGCCGGAATCGCAGGATTCCGCTTGACGAGCAGCCGGGACTGGGCGAGCAGCTGGTCATGCAGCGCTGCCAGCTCCGGTGCCTCATCAACCAGCTGCTGCCGCGCCTCCAGTTCCTCACCCGTCAGCATGCCTCGACTCCAGTATGCGTATAGGTCGCGTGCAGCACCGTTGCACCACACGCCTCGGCGATCTCGATGGCAGAGACCCGATCCTGCGTCATCACAAAGAACATCACGCCACCTGCACCGGCTCCCGCCGCCTTCCCGCCGATGGCTCCGGCGGCACGCATCGTCTGCTCCAGCGTCCGCATCTCCGCGGTGCAGATCCCGGCGTCGAGCCGTTGCTGGCAGGCCCAGTTGGCGGTGAGGAGCCGGCCGACGAGGGAGAGATCCGCGGCGCGCAGTGCGGCCGCCATCATGTCGGCGAGGCCGGCGAGCTCGACGAGCGCACCGGTCACCTCCGCGTCGCCCGATTCGTAGGCATCCATCACCCGGCTGATGGTATCGCCCGACATCCGCGAGCGCCCGGTATAGCAGATCAGTGTCCGGCGCTCCAGTTCATCGATGAATTCCGGCTCGAGCGCGAGCGGCTCGACCTCGACTTCGTCATCCCGGAACCCGAGTCGATGAAAGCCCCCGAGCGCGGCGGCATACTGGTCCTGTCGCCCACCGGCCACCCCTGCTTCCACCGTTTCCAGCGTGAAGCCGAGGTCGGCCAGCTCGCGCGGAGTGTGCACGTCACCCCGTGCCGCCGCCAGCACCGCGAGCAGCGCGACATCGAGAGCGCCGGAGCTACCCAGTCCGGAACCCGGGGGCGCATCGGAGCGGGTTCGCAGCGTACCGGAACCCACCGGGAGCATGCGGACCGCCGCACGGTGCAGCTCCAGGCCATTGCCCGGAAGCAGGTCCATGGCGCTGCGGATCACCGCCGCCTCGTTGGTGTCCGCGGCACGGATCAGCAGGCTGTCGCCGCCGGGCTGAAACTCGGCGTGCACCCGCAGCGAGATCGCGGCGTTCACCACAGCCCCGCGTTCGCGCAGCGTGAAAGGCGCCACATCAGTCCACCCGCCGGCGAAATCGAGCCGGACCGGCGCCGACGCCTTCACGCCGGGTCGTGGCTCCCTCATGGCGCGATGCTCCACTCGTGGACGGTGGCCAGCTCTCCCCGCAGGCCGAACTGAACACCCTGCAGTCGCCGGTTCAACCCCTGAAGCCCCCGCGCATGATAGAGGAAAGCGACCGGCACCGAATCGTGGAAGAAGTGCTGCTGGGCGACTGGGCCCGCGGGAGGCACGAGTCCGGTGAGCAGCGCCAGCGGCTGCAGGTAGCCCAGGCCGGGATCGCCCGGTGTGCCGACGACAGCGGCGGCGAAGTCATGGGCCGGCCCGTAGACCCGGTCGAGAAAGGTCGCGAGCTCGAGCTGGCGGATCGTGGCGCGGATACCGGCGTGCGCAAGCTGGGCCTGCACCTGCTGCTCCAGCGCTGCCTCACCGCTGCCGACGGTGAGCAGCTCGAAGGCGAGCCCATCGCTGGGACTGGAGGCGGCCGGCGCGGTGCTCGAGGCGGCGACGTACCCCACGACATCCGGTGGTACCGGACCATCGGCGGGCGTACCGAAGCCGTAGGCGACACCGGCAACGATAGCGGCACGATCGAGGGCCTCGGAGACCTGCCGTCGATGCGCCAGCAGATTGAACGGGGCCACGCGGGTGTTGAAGACGATTCCGGTGGTGAACAGCAGTGGGTAGTCGGCGACCCGCAGTGCGGGATTCCGCTCGACGAACGTTGCATGGGCCGCCTGGATGCCGGCGACATCCAGTTCCCCGCTGGTGAGTCCCGCGAGCTTCGTCATCGGCTCGTCCACCACCGCGATCACCAGCCGATCGAGCAGCGGTGGACCGCCGAGTGCCGCGGGAAAGCCCGGGTTGCGCTCGAACACCCAGCGGCGGCCGGCCTCGTGGGTGACAAATCGAAATGGCCCGTTGCCGACCGGGTCTGCCTGCCACGCCGACTGACGGAGCCTCCCGGCGGGGACGGTATCGAGCAGGTGGCGCGGCAGGATCGCGAGATCGGTGAGCACATCCGGCACTCGCCCGGGCGCGGTGCTGAAGGTGAGCATCAGGGTCGAATCGTCGGCGGCCACCACCTGCTGGAGTGCCGCCAGATCGTTCTGCCGTGGATACCCGGTCGCGGGGTCGCGGGCGCGTTCGAGGGTCCATGCCGCGTCATGCGCCGTGGTCGGTGCGCCGTCGTGCCAGCGCAGGCCGGAAAAGATGTTGAGCGTGAGCCGCCGACCGTCCGCGGAAAAGGTCCATGATCGCGCCAGGTAGGGCATGACCTGCATCACGCTGTCGTAGCGCACCAGGGTGGTGAGCAGCACATACCGCTGTACCTGGCGGGCGAGCGGATGCAGGGTGAACAACGGGTTCATGCTCTGCAGGTCTGCGCCGGAGGCATAGAGCACCGTCGCACCACGGCGGGGCGCGCCGGTACACGCGGAGAGCAACAGCAGGACCCAGCAGCACCCGCGGATCGGTGGCATGCGGGAAAGGTGCGGCGGGCCACCCGGAAAGCAAATACCGGCGGCCTCGCTGGCGCTGGCGGCTCCTCCCGGCGGGCACCACATTCCCGCCATGCCCGCTCGCCTGCTGCCTCGTCTGCTCACCGGTTGCGCCGTCGTGCTGGGGGTGATCACCCTGAGCTTCATCCTGCTCCACCTGGCCCCGGGAGATCCGGCGGCACAGCTCGCTGGCCCCGCCGCGACACCGACGCAAGTGGAGGCCCTTCGGGTCGAGCTCGGCCTCGACCGGGCCGCTCCGCTGCAGTTCGTGAGCTGGCTCGGTCGCGCCGTGCGCGGCGACTGGGGGGTGAGCCTGGCGACGGGCCGACCGGTGGCCAGCATGCTCGGTGACGCCTGGCCCGCCACCGCGCTGCTCGTGACCCTCTCGCTCGGCCTCAGTTACCTCATTGGCATCGGCATCGCGCTGCTGCAGGCGACGGGCACAAGGCGGAACGACACCCGGCTCTCGGTGCTGACCACCACACTCTTCGCGCTGCCCGGCTACTGGCTCGGCACGGTGCTGGTCTGGTGCTTTGCCTACCAGCTCCAGGTCCTGCCAGCCTTCGGTGCCGCCGGTCTCGATGCGGATTTCCTCCCACCCGGCGCCCGCCTGGTGGACCGCCTCCGCCACCTCGCCCTGCCGCTACTCACGCTGACGCTCCTCGGGGTCGGTGGCGCCGCCCGCTTCGTCCGCGGAGCGCTGCTCGATGTGGAAGGCGCACCATTCCTGCTTGCCGCACGGGCTCGGGGCGTGCCGGAACGGCGGGTGCGGCTCCGCCACCTCCTGCGCAACGCCCTCGGCCCGGTGGTGACGCTGCTCGGTGGTGACGCTGCTCGGTCTCTCCCTTCCGGCGTTGTTCTCCGGTGCCGTCTTCGTCGAGGGGATTTTTGCCTGGCCGGGCGTGGGCCAGATCCTCATCCAGGCGGTGCTCGCCCGGGATACTCCCGTCGTCCTCGCCGCCGTCACGGTAAGCGCCGTGCTCGTCGTGCTCGGCAATCTGCTGGCCGATCTCTTCCGCACCTGGGCCGATCCCCGGC
>JANOFA010001032.1:0-1699 GCA_031413355.1 Gemmatimonadota bacterium
GGTTGAAATCGAGGCCGTTCGACTTGCCGAGCAGCGCATCGGTGGCCCAGCTCGCCGATGCTGTCGAGTGGCGACCGCTTGCCCGGGCGGCGATTGCGGGATCTCTGGTCGCCAGTCGGAGTGTCCCGCCGCGCCCACCATTGAACTCAGCGTCGCCCGCGCCCGGCGCAATCGACAGTGTCTCGAAGCCATTCGTCCCGACCCCGATGCCGGACCCATTCGCGCCGAGGTAGCTGCCACCGAGCAGCGCGGTACCGAAGCGGCGATGACCGGGAGTGAAGGAGAGGCCATCGATGGAAAGGCCAAGTGCGTTCGCGCCGGATCCGCGGACGCTGATATCCCCGCTGTCGAGCGCCACGACCCCGGGCTCGAGGGCGAGCAGGTCGGCAAGGCGGTCGACCGGCAGCTTCGCTTCGTCGCGGGTGATCCGCCGGAGGGAGTGGCGGGGGGAGAAGCTGCTGTCAGGAGACGACGATGTCGTATCGACGGACTGAGACAGCGCCCGACTGCTCGTACCGAGGGAGAGCAGAGACAGGACGGCGAGCCCTCCAGACCAGATGGATGCTGGGCGCAAGTTTCGGCCTTCTGGCAGGGCAAACGGGCGGCGGGGAAACGGAATCGGGGCGGGGGGATTCGAACCCCCGGCCTCCTGCTCCCAAAGCAGGCGCTCTACCGGGCTAAGCTACGCCCCGAATGGCGGGGAAGGTAAGCCGGATCGGCTGGCAGGACCAGCCGCGGGGGCACCACCCAACGCCCTGCTTCGGAAGCATCGATCGCGGCCATTCGCAGAGGCGTAAGGCGGGGAACTCCGACCGCATCGCGGAATCCGCTCTGGAGCGGTGAGCCGAGAATCGTCCGGGGCAAGCATCCGGGACTTGCTGTCCGGCGCACTCATATTTAGGTTGCCTCTGCCCGATGAGAAACGGCCGCAAGGCCACCTTGGCGAACGAGTGGTTGACTCGTCAGTCGAAGGCGCGACGGGGATCAGGAGACTGATCCCGCGCGCCTTTTGTGTTTATGCCAGATGGGCGAGCCATCGCAGGAGAAGCACGAAACGGAGCCGCCGCCGTGCGAGTTGGCAGGACAGAGTCGCCGGCGCGGCGTTTCTCGAGCTCGGGCACGGCAATAGTCCGAATTCTCTAGAGGAGGCTATATGGACGATAACGTGAAGACGGCGGATGCCAACCGCGATCCGATCAGCGGAACCCCCGGCGCGCACCCGCTCGGGGTTGGCGCCGGCGCGACCGGTGGTGGAGTGGCGGGGGCGGCTGTCGGCGCAGTAGTGGGCGGACCCGTCGGCGCAGTGGTCGGGGGCGCCATCGGCGCGGTCGCGGGCGGTCTCGTCGGCAAGGGCGCAGCAGAAGCCGTAAACCCGACGGCTGAGGACGCGTACTGGCGGGACAATTTCAAGAGCCGGCCGTACTTCGCCGGCGCGCCCTACGATACCTACCAGCCCGCCTACCGGTTCGGCTGGGAATCTCAGCGACGCTACAGCGGACGGAGCTTCGACGCTGTGGAACCGGAGCTTGCGGGCAATTGGGAGAAGACGCCCCACGCGAAGCACCTCTCCTGGGACAAGGCCAAGCACGCCACACGCGACGCCTGGCACCGGGTCGAGCGGATCCTCCCGGGTGACGCGGACGGAGACGGGATCTAGCCACAATCGGTGCAACTTGTTTCCCCGGATCTTCGGGGAAGC
>JANOFA010001033.1:0-3145 GCA_031413355.1 Gemmatimonadota bacterium
GGGTCCCAATTTGGGGGGGGGGTCCCTTGGGGGTCCGCGGCGCCGCCGGGGGGGGGGGGGGCCCCCGGGGGGGCGCCCCCCCTCTGGGGGCGGGGGGGGGGCGGGGCCCCCCGGGGGGGGCCCCCCGCCCCCCGCGAACCCCGAACCAGGCGATTTTTCGTGCTCGACGAACACGTCATAACCATGGAACCGCAATGAACAACTCCCGCCGCGTCGTCATCACCGGTATCGGTGCCGTCACCCCGATCGGCACCGGCGTGGACGGGCTGTGGCAGGGACTCAAGGCACGGCGCTCCGTGGTCCGGACCGTCACCCGCTTCGATCCCTCGCCGTTCCGCTCCCACATCGCGGCGGAGGTTCCCGACTTCCGGGCCGCCGATTTCATGGACGCGCGCCGGACCAAGCGGCTCGACCGCTTCGGCATGTTCGCCATCGCGGCCGCGCGCATGGCGCTCGACGACGCCCGGATCGACCTGGCCACCGAGGACCGTGACCGGATCGGCGCCATGATGGGCACCGCCCTCGGCGGCGTCGGCTACGCCGAAGAGCAGTACCCGAACTACCTGCGCGAGGGGGTGCGCGGAGTGAATCCGGCGCTTGCGCTGACGGTGTTCGCCGGTGCGGGGAGCTGCAACCTGGCCATCGAGTTTGGCGTGACCGGCCCCAACTCCACCAACGCGATGAGCTGCGCCTCGGGCACCATGGCGATCGGCGATGGTTTCCGCGCCATCAGCCGGGGCGAGGCCGACGTGATGCTGGCGGGCGGCAGCGAGGCTCCGCTCGCACCGCTCTGTTTCGGCGCCTTTGCGATCATCCGCGCCATGAGCACCCGCAACGACGACCCGGCCAGCGCGAGCCGTCCGTTCGACAAGGACCGCGACGGCTTCGTGATGGCGGAGGGCTCGGCGGTGCTGCTGCTGGAGGAGCGTGAGCGGGCCGTGGCGCGCGGCGCGCGGATCTACGCCGAGGTGTGCGGTTACGGCACCACCAACGATGCGCATCACATGACGGTGCCCCGGCCGGACGGGGTGCAGGCGTCACGCGCCATCCGCCTGGCGCTGACGGAGGCCCACCTGCAGCCGGGCGAGATCGGCTACATCAACGCCCACGCCTCCTCGACACCACTCAACGATCCGACCGAGACGCTCGCCATACGGCAGGTCTTCGGCGAGAAGACCGGGACGATTCCGGTGAGCGGCACCAAGGGCTACTATGGCCACGCCCTCGGGGCGAGCGGCGCGTTCGAGACGGCCATCTGCGCGCTGGCCAGCGCCAATCGCTGGCTCCCACCCACCGTCAACCTGGTGGAGCAGGATCCTACCTGCGACCTGAACTACATCCCTGGCGCGGGCCGCGACGCCGACCCGGAATACCTGCTCACCAACTCCTTCGGCTTCGGCGGCATCAACGCCTGCCTGGTGCTTCGGCGCGAGGATGGGCGATAGGAAAGCGCCGGAGGTATCCGGCAGTCAGATCGGGGCTCAGCCGCGGGGTCCCTCCGGGCGCTCGGCTCTGTGTGCAGGACGGTGATGGCAGAAGGCCAGCTACGCACGCGCCCTACAGGACTCCCGCGACCTCGCCCCTGCCCAAACAACCGGCGAGCCCGTATGTTCCGCCGCCTTTCAACCCCTGGAACTCCATCATGACTGCTCTTCCCCGTCGTTGCGTCGCTGAGGCGCTGGGTACCTTCGCGCTCATCTTTATCGGCTGCGGCGCTGTCGTTACCAGCAGCCTGCCCGGCGCGGGCTTCGGACTGCTCGGTATCGCGCTGGCGCACGCCCTGGTCCTCGGCGTGATGATCACGGCGACGATGAACATCTCCGGTGGCCACCTCAATCCCGCCGTCACGATCGGGGTGCTGAGCACCGGGCGGATCTCCGCCCGCGACGCGGCCGCCTACGTCGCCTCGCAGCTGGCCGGCGCCGCGTTCGGCGCCTTCCTGCTCACCCAGGTCATCCCCGCGGGCATCTCCCGCGCCGGGACGATCGGCACGCCGTCGCTCGCGGGCGGCATGAGCCTGACCAGCGGCATCGCGCTGGAGGCGGTGCTCACTTTCTTCCTGGTGTCGGCGGTCTTTGGCACGGCGGTGTCCGCCAGCGCCCCGAAAGTCGGCGGCTTCGGCATCGGGCTGGTGCTCTTCTTTGACATCCTCGTCGGCGGCCCGCTGACCGGTGCGGCGATGAACCCGGCGCGCGCTTTCGGTCCGGCCCTGATCTCGGGGACCTGGTACGCGCAGCTGGTGTGGTGGGTCGGCCCGATTGCCGGCGGTATCGCCGCCGCGCAGCTGTGGCATCACGTGCTGCTGGGGCGGGAGCAGTAGGCGGTTGGGCGGGTAGGTCGGGCCTCCGTGCCCGACCAGCGATTAGGCGATTGGGCGATTAGGCGATTGGGCCGTTCGGCGGCAAGCAACGACGATCATTGCGACACACATAAGGGCCGCATGCATGCGGCCCTTATGTGTGTCCCAGCCGAGCTGGGGGCAGGTGAGTGTCAGCGCCGCCGGGCCTGCCGCAGCAGCGAGATCGTGTAGCCCAGATAGATCATCCCGACGACGATGTAGGCCGCGTTGAGATACCCGCCGTTATCGGGCATCGGCGGCCTCCCTGAGGTCCTGGGCCAGCTGAATGCCGTACCGCAGCGTCACGAAACCGACGTACAGCAGCAATGCCGCGCCTATGCCATACAGCAGGGTGTGGAGCATTTCCGGCGGCAGGCTCGGGTCGCTGGGCTTGAGCACGATCGGCTTGGGGTGCAGGCCACGCCAGAGGTAGACACTCAGGTGGATGAACGGCACCAGCACCAGGCCCATCGCGCCGAGCACCGCGCTGAACCGGGCCCGTTCGACCGGATCCCGGATCGCGGCGCGCATTGTCTGGTAGCCGAGCAGGAGGAAGAAGAGAAAGAGCGTCAGTGTGAGGCGGCCGTCCCAGGTCCACCACGCGCCCCAGATCGGCCGGGCCCAGATCGGGCCGGTCACCAGGACCACCAGACAAAACACCAGCGACACCTCGGCACTCGCGGCGGCGAAGCGATCCAGCCGGGGATCGTGCAGCCAGAGGTAGAGCAGGCCGGCAAAGGCGGTCGCCGGGACCGCGACCCACAGCGCAATGAAGGCGGCGGGCACATGGACGTAGAAGATCTTCTG
>JANOFA010001034.1:0-1244 GCA_031413355.1 Gemmatimonadota bacterium
GCCTGCACGAACGCCCCGTCGAGCTTCGGCAGCACCTTGGCCATCAACTCCGCCCCTTCGGTCGACGGGGTGATGGGATAGCCGAAGACGTGACGGCAGCCGGCCAACAGTGCACCCAGCGCGGCAGCGTACGTGCCCTTCAGGACCAGCGGCCGCGTTTCAGGGAGGGCGATCTCCCGGCTGGGCCGGTCCACGGGGACGGGCGCGGTGCTGACCTTCGCGCCGAAGAGCGCCTTGGGATCCTCCAGCTCGAAATCCCCGTCGTGCTCATGGAACCCCGGGCCAGGTTCCGGCCGGAGTCCGAAAGGCTCGGGACAGGCCTGGATGCACAGCTGGCACCCGTTGCAGTTCTCCAGGTGGAGTTCCACCGGCACGTAGCCGGTACCCGGATCGATGTGTTCACCCTGGGTTATGCAGTCCTTGGGGCAGGCGTCGACGCAACGCAGGCAGCCCTTGCAGTACTCGGGATTCAGGAATGGCTTCGGTCGACTCGCTGCGCGAACGGCCATCTCATTGCCTCCTTACTTACACCACGACTTCGGTAACCCATTGCATCGCGGCGGCCATCACTAGCGCATCATGGACTTACGCCGGTCCCACCCCGGCTGGCGCAAACGAGGGGTACACAGCCGAATGCGGCCGCCGCAACGTGGCCACCGAGGCGGCAGGGTGACGGTCGAGGCGCCGGGTCCGCAGGCCAACCCAATTGCCGCGGCGCGGGCTGCCACCGCGGAACACAAAATGGTCCGGAGGGAGTATCCAGTCGGCGAATTGCGCGCCGCTCCCCTCCCGGACGATTCGGGTGCCCTTGACGAGGCCGGCAACTGCCGCGGCGGTATACCAGCGGCCGAGGGCGAGCGTGGGATAGTGCGCTGCAAACACCGGATTCACCTGAACTTCGCGGAACATATGAACTCCCCGAGGAGTGTACCCCTAGCGTAATCCACAGCGTTGTAGCGCAGCGTGAGGGATTGATGAAGAAAGGGCCATGAGCATGGATGGAGCTCTGGGCACCCGCCCGGCGCGTGGACAGGTACGTGCACGTCCCTTCAGACTCGCTTCATACCGTCTTGCCTTGCCATGCCTGACATTTCGAGTCGGCGCTGGGTACCGCGCCAATTCCCGGGGAGCAACATGGCGGGACTCGGCGGACTCGACATCCTCATCACCACCGAAGCCCGGCTGGCAGAACAACTCGCCGCGGCCGAGGCGGAGGCGCTGGCCGCGCGCGAGGCAGCAAGGCT
>JANOFA010001035.1:0-2827 GCA_031413355.1 Gemmatimonadota bacterium
CGTGCCGACCGCGCCGTTCATCCTGGCCCGGACCGTCTCTGACGCCCGGACCTGCACCCTGCCATTCCCGCTCTTCGCCAAGCCGGCCTTCGAGGGTTCGGGCAAGGGCGTGAGCGTAAAGAGCCTCTGCACCACCCGGAAGGAACTGGTCAAGCAGGTGGATTACCTCCTCTCCACCTACAACGAGCCGGTCCTGGTCGAGACCTACCTGTCCGGGGCGGAGTTCACCGTCGCCATCATGGGCAACGGCAAGGAGGCGCGCTGCCTCCCGATCGTCGGCATGAACTTCGACGAGCTCCCCTCCGGCGCCCTGCCGATCTACGGCTACGAGGCCAAGTGGATCTGGGATGACCCATCTGATCCGCTGGACATGTTTCAGTGCCCCGCCCCGATCCCGGCTCGCGTTGCGGCCCAAATCCGGTCGGCCGCCCTCGGCGCCTACCACGCCCTGGAATGCCGGGACTGGTGCCGGGTGGATGTCCGCTGCGATGGGGAGGGCGTCCCCAACGTCGTCGAACTCAATCCGCTCCCGGGTATTCTGCCGGACCCGCGGGACAACAGCTGTTTCCCCAAGGCGGCCCGCGTCGCCGGCATGAGTTATGACGAGTTGATTCGCAGTGTAGCGGACATCGCCTGGCGTCGTATCAGCGGGCGTTCCCTCCTGGCAGAGGCGGCAGCGTGAAGATTGCTATTTTGTTCGATGGTGGGTGGGACAGTACCTGGACTCAGAAAGACGTCGCCTCGGTGGTGGACAGCGCCAAGGATGTGCAGCTGGCGCTTCGGGCCCGCGGCCATGAGGCGAGCCTCGTCGCGGTCCGCGCCCCCAACGAATTCACCTGGCTGCCCAAGGTGCGCCGGGCGGATGTGGTCTTCAATCTCTGCGAGGGGATCGGCGGGCATTCCCGGTTCGAGGACTTCATCGTCGGCGCCCTCGAGCTGACCGGCGTCCCCTACACCGGCTGCAAGCCGTGGGCGGTGACCGTCGCCCACCGGAAACACGTCGCCAACACCCTGCTGAGCCAGGCCGGGGTCCCCATCCCGCGCTTCTGCCTCACCCAGGGCAACAAGGTGCCCCAGGAGTTCACCCTCCCCGTCATTGTGAAGCCCGCTGCGGAGGATGCCAGCAACGGCATCGACTCGGGCTCGGTCTGCACCACCAAGCGGGCGCTGAAGAAGCGCCTCGCGGAGATGGTGGAGCAATGGGATGAAGTGCTGGTCCAGGAGTACGTCGCGGGCCGGGAGTTCAATGTCGGCTTCATCGGCGATCAGGTCCTGCCGATCGCCGAACTCTGTTTCGACAACATGCCCGAAGGCAGCTGGCCGATCCTCACCTATGCCGCCAAGTGGGATACCGGCAGCCCCGAGGACCTCGGCTCGGTCCCCGTCTGCCCGGTCGACCTCCCCGCCGAAGCCCAGAAGCGGATTGTCGCCGTGGCGCGGATGGCCTGGGAAGATCTCTGCGGCTCCGAAGGCTACGGCCGGGTCGACCTGCGGGTGGACGCGTCGGGCCAGCCCTACGTGCTGGAAGTGAATCCCAACCCCGACATCTCCGACTGCGCCGGCCTCTCCCGCATGGCCAGGGCGCAGGGGTGGGACTACGAGGAGCTCGTCGCCCGCATCGTGGATGAGGCCATCTCCCGCAGCTCCTCCCAGCAGGCAGCCGCGGCCCTTGCGGTCGGAGTGCCCGCGGTCGCATGACCACCCGGGTCCGGCCTCGTCTCAGGGACCTGACGAGCGCCGACGCAGCCCGGATCCTCGAACTCACCCGTGCCACCGGCGTCTTCCGCGACGAGGAACTCCTCATCGCGGAAGAAGTGTTTTGCGACTGTGTGAACCATCCGGGGCCGACGGGGGGGGATCACCCCTCACACCGCCTCGATCACCATTCACCCGGTGTCCGGGATACCTCGGGTACGGGTCGACCGGACGCCGCCGCACGCGATGACGGATCGACACCGGGTACGGGTCGACCGGCGGTCGACCCCTCCCCACCTTCCGACCGGCCGTATTACGCCCTTGGCGCCGAAATCGACGGCTCGCTCGCCGGCTGGATCTGCTGGGGCCAGACCCCATGCACCGACGGGACCTGGGATCTCTACTGGATGGCCGTCGACCCGGCGCCACCGCGCTCGACGCGCTGGAGCAGCTCCGCACCAACGAGCCCGCCTGGCGCCGCCAGTCGCTTGATCAACTCGCCGCCGAACTCGAATACGCCACCATCATGCCCGGCAACACCCGCGCCGATTACACCCGCGCGGCCGCCCTGGCACTCCACCTGGCCGAAAGGGTCAACCATGGCTGATCGCAAGCAGTTTGTTCTCGATGAGATGGCAAGAGGGCCTCTCGACAAAGAGACGGCGGCGCTGGCCCTGGCAGGCTGGTCTGGGCGCGCACAACTAGGTGGCTTCAACCAGGCCCAGTGCGCGCAACTGATGTTCATGGCCGCGACAGCCGAGATAGTCGAGTCCTCCAATTCAGCCGATACAGCCGTCGAAATCTTCAACACCATTTTGGCACAAGCGGCGCACATGCTCAGCCAGCGCGCCAACCTTAGATTTGGGACCGCTGGCAATGCCTGACCGCCCGATCCTGTTCAGCGCCTCGATGGTGCGCGCCTTGCTGGAAGGCAGAAAGACCCAGACCCGGCGGCTCTGTGCATGGGCAAACAATCCGCTCAGCCCCGCGCTGACACACATTGTGGCGGGCGATCAGCCTGGCTGGTTTGGCGACGAGGAAGGCGAAGTGCAGTTTTGCGTTCCGTTCGCCCCAGGCGACCGCTTGTGGGTCAAAGAGACGTGGCGCACCGAAAAGCAGTACGACGGCAAAA
>JANOFA010001036.1:0-6873 GCA_031413355.1 Gemmatimonadota bacterium
GTCGGTGGTGATCAGGTGATCGCTGTTCATGCCGGCGGTAATGAGGTCGTTCTCCTGCCGCTGGTTCTGGATGCGGGAGAGCGCGGCGGCGACGGCGGTGGCGAGGGGGTTGGTCAACGGAAACTCAGGTGACAGGTGACAGGTGGCAGGTGGCAGCTGGCAGGGAGTAGCTGACGGCTGACGGCTGACGGCCGAATCTATACCGAGGCGACTTCGCGCACTTCGGGGACGAGCTGCTTGAGGCGGGTTTCGATACCCTGCTTCAGGGTAATCGTCGAGGCGGCGCAACCATGGCAGGTGCCGCCCAGCCGCAGCAGGAGACGGCCGTCGATTTCATCGAAATCGACAATCTCCACACTGCCCTTATGCGAAGCGATATAGGGCCTGAGGGTGTCCAGGCTCTGTTCGATACGGTCGAGTGTTGTGTCAGCCACGGTGGAACTCCAGAAGTTCAGCGATCAGCCATCGGCCGTCAGCATTCAGCAATCGGCGTTCAGCAATCAGCATTCAGCAATCAGCCTACTCCCCATCGCCCAGCGCCTGCCTCCTGCACTCAACCACCGTGCACCGCTTCAGGCAAGGCCGTCGCCATTGCCGGCCAGGTACTCCCGGGCGGCCCCCAGGACACGCGCCTGGACTTCGGCGAGGGATCCTTCCATCGACAGCCCGGACGCCTTGGTGTGGCCACCTCCGCCGAACGGGTTGGCAAAGGCGGCCACATCGACGGTGCCGACCGAGCGGAGCGAGACCTTCACCCGGCCGGCGGCGATCTCCCGGAAGAGCAGCGCCATCCGCACTCCGGTGATGCTCCGGGGCACCTCCACGATGCCGTCGAGATCATCGGCGGTGGCGCCGAGTCGCTCAAGCGCACCGGGCGGCACCGTCACCCACGCCAGCCCATGCTCATGTTCGACGACGAGCGTCTGCAGTGTCTCTGCCAGCAGCCGGGCCCGGCCTTCGGGCGCACTGGCGTAGACGTCGAGATAAATCTGCTCGGGATCGAGCCCCACTTCGAGCAGTGCCGCCGCGGTGCGGAGCGTGGCCGGCCGCGTGTTGCTGAAACGGAATCCGCCGGTGTCGGTCAGAATGGCGACGTAGAGCGCCCGTGCCGCGGGCGGCGTGAGCGGCCAGCCGTTGGCCTGGGCGATCTGGAAAATGAGCTCGCCGGTGGCGGAGGCCTCGGGATCCACGTAGCGCGGCCCGTCGGGGAGATGGCCCTGGCTGACGTGGTGGTCCACGCACGCCACAGTCACTCCGCGATCCTGCACCGTCTGGCTCAGCATCCCCAGCCGGCCCACATCCGCGATGTCGAGGACCAGGATGAGATCGGCCCGGCGCAGCTCCTTCACCGCCTCGTGGGTCTTGTCGACTCCAGGAAGACCGTGGAACAGGAAGTTGTAGCGATCGGGGGTTGGCGTCGGATTGGTGATCACCGCCGTGATGCCCTGGGCGCGCAGCAGGTGGACCAGTCCCACCTCGCTGCCGAGCCCATCGCCATCCGGGTTCACATGGGTGGTAATGCAGATGCGCTGGCCGGGCTTGAGCGCGGCGGCAAAGCTTCGAGCGGCGGCAACACGGTCGGGGGCGAGCAGGACTGGCATGGGCGGCGAAGCTACACCGGGGGGATGCGGGACGGTAGGGCGGCGGATGCTGGGATGGGGTGATGGCCGGAGGGTGAGTGGCGATAGGCGATAGGCGGACCATCGCCTAGCGCCTACCGCCCACCGCCTACGGCCTATTTGGTGTTCAGCTTGCTATGCTGCTTGCCATACAGGAAGTAGATCGCCAGACCCAGCGCCATCCAGATCGCCAGCCGGAGCCAGGTATCCGTCGGCAGGCCGTACATCATGTAGCCGCAGATGAGGATGCCGAGGATCGGGACCAGCGGGACCAGCGGGGTCCGGAACGGCCGCGGAAGATCGGGCTGGGTACGCCGCAGCACGAGGATGCCACCGCAGACGATCACGAAGGCGAGCAGCGTACCGATCGAGACCAGCTCGCCGAGCAGACCGATGGGGAAGAGACCGGCGATGAGCGCCGCCACAACGCCAGTGACGATGGTCGAGATGTACGGTGTCCGGAACTTCGGATGGACCTTGCCGAACACCGCGGGCAGCAGCCCATCGTGGGACATGGAGAAGAAGATGCGCGGCTGACCCATGAGCATGACGAGCACCACCGAGGCCAGGCCGGCGATCGCGCCGATGTTGATCAGGTAGCCCAGCCACTTGAGGCCCGGACCGGCCCGCTCGATGGCGACAAACACCGGGTGGGGGACATTCAGCTCGGAGTAGGGGGCGATACCGGTCATCACCAGTGCCATCAGGATATAGAGCACCGTGCAGATGGCCAGCGATCCGAGGATTCCCCTGGGCAGGTCCCGCTGTGGATTCTTGGCTTCCTGGGCCGCGGTAGAGACGGCGTCGAATCCGATATAGGCAAAGAAGATCACGCCGGCGCCCCGCAGAATCCCGCTCCAGCCGAAGTGGCCGAACTCGCCGGTGTTGGCGGGGATGAACGGGCGCCAGTTGGCCGTATCGACATAGAAGAAGCCGAACCCGATCACCAGCAGCACGATCGCGACTTTCACGTACACCACGATGTTGTTGAAGCGGGCCGACTCCTTGATGCCAACCACCAGCAGCGTGGTGAGCAGGAGGATCAGCACCATCGCCGGGATGTTGAGGATTCCGTGAATGATGCTGTACCCCTGCTCGGCGCACTGCGCGATGCTCACGGGTGTGCGGCTGACCGCGTCCACGGCGACGCCGCCGGTCGCGGGATCGACGCAGATCTCCGATGGCACCAGCGTATGCGTCCCCACCACCCCGAACGGTGCGCCGGTGAAGGCCGGCGGCAGGTGAATCCCCAACTCGGTCATGAGGGCGGTGAAGTAACCAGCCCAGCCGACCGCCACCGTGGAGGCAGCGAAGAGATACTCCAGGATCAGGTCCCATCCGATGATCCAGGCGACCAGCTCGCCGAGTGTGGCATAGCCGTAGGTGTAGGCGCTGCCCGCCACCGGAATCATCGAGGCGAACTCGGCATAGCAGAGCCCCGCGAAGAGGCAGCCGGCGCCCGCGATGACGAACGAGATGACGATGGCAGGACCGGCATATTGCGCCGCCGCCGTGCCGGTCAGCACGAAGATGCCGGCACCGATGATCGCCCCGATACCGAGCAGGACGAGGTTGGTGCCGGTGAGGACACGCTTGAGGCTGTGCTCGTCCTCCTTGGGCATCAGGTCCGACAGCGATTTTGTGCGAAACAGGGACATGGCGTCTCCGTGCGGGGGTGGAAGAGAGCGTTCAGCGTTCAGCAATCAGCAGGCGGCCGTTAGCCGTTGGCCGTTGGCAACTTCGACTCATGCTTCGACATCCGCGCCGGGACAGGGTGTCCCGGGTGCTGGACCTCGCGGTACGGTTACTTTGGCTCGCCCCGGAGCTCCCGCTGGAGCACGCTGTGCCGGCGACCATACCCGAAGTAGATGACAAACCCGATCAGGAGCCAGACGAGCAATCTGAGCCAGGTGTCCCCGGGCAGGGTGAGCATCAGACCGAAGCAGCAGAGCATCCCCATGATCGGGACGAACGGCATCAGCGGCGTGCGGAAGGGGCGCTCCAGGTCGGGACGCTGCTTTCGCAGAATCCAGACCCCCGCGCAGACGAGCATGAAGGCCAGCAGCGTCCCGATGTTCACCAGCTGCCCGAGCAGCTGCAGCGGGAGCGCACCGGCGGCGAAGGCCACCACGATGCCGGTATAGATCGACGAGAGATACGGGGTGCGGAATGTCGGATGCACCTTGCCGGCCCACTGGCCCAGGAGTCCATCGCGTGACATCGAGTAGAACACCCGCGACTGACCGAGGAGCATCACCAGAATCACCGACGCGAGACCCAGCACCGCGCCGATGTCGACCAGCAGCCGGATGGTGTAGGGCGCGCCGACCTTCTCGAGGGCGTACGACGTGGGCGCCGCGTTGTTGAGTTCCGCATACGGCACCATCCCCGTCAGCACCGCCGACACCACCACGTACAGCACGGTGCAGATCGCCAGCGAGCCGAGAATGCCGAAGGGCATGTCTCGCTGCGGATCCTTGGCCTCCTGCGCGGCGGTGCTCACCGCGTCGAACCCGATGTAGGCAAAGAAGACCAGCCCGGCCCCGCGCAGCACGCCCGACCAGCCGTAGGTACCCCACTCGCCGGTGTTCGGCGCGATAAAGGGTGTCCAGTTCTCGGGCTTGATGTAGTACAGGCCGGTCGCCGCCACCAGCAGCACGATCGCGACCTTGATGATCACGATGATGTTGTTGACCCTGGACGACTCCTTGATCCCGATGACCAGAATTGTGGAGATGATGGCCACGATCAGCACCGCGGGCAGATTGACCAGCGCTCCGGTGAAGTTGAGCCCGCTCCGCACGCACCCCGCCAGCCCGTCGGTCACGTTGGCGGAGGTACACCATATGGTGGGCGACGTGGTGAGCCCCGCCGGGAGCTCGATGCCAAACAGCCGCAGGAGCGACACGAAGTGCCCCGACCAGCCTACCGCGACGGTGGAGGCGCCGGCGGCATACTCGAGCACCAGGTCCCAGCCGATGATCCAGGCGACCAGCTCGCCCATCGTGGCGTAGCTGTACGTGTAGGCGCTGCCCGCCACCGGGACGGCGCTCGCCATCTCGGCGTAACACAGCCCGGCAAAGGCACAGGCGATACCGACGATGATCATCGAGATCGGGACCGCGGGACCGGCGTGCAGGGCGGCCGCCTGCCCCGTCAGCACGAAGATCCCGGCCCCGATGATGCCGCCGATACCGATCGCGAGGAGCGCGCCCCGACCCAGGGTGCGCTGCAGACCGCCTTCGCCGGCAGTGTCGGCCTCGGCGCGCAGGGCGGTGATGGACTTGGTGGCCCAGAGGGACATGGGAGCCTGGGGAGTGGGGGTTAGTGTCGAGCCGTCAGCCATCAGCCATCAGCAGCTAACGGCTGACGGCATCGCTTCACACGTTGTAGTTCGGTGCTTCCCGCGTGATCGTCACATCGTGCGGGTGCGATTCCCGCAGGCCGGCGCTGGAGATCTGCACCATCTCCACCTCGAGACGCAGCGCGTCGATGGTGGCGGCGCCACAGTAGCCCATGCCGCTGCGCAACCCGCCCACCATCTGGAACAGCACCTCGCCGACGGGACCCTTGTACGGGACCCGACCCTCGATCCCCTCGGGCACCATCTTGCTGCTGGAGAGTTCGCCTTCCTGGAAATACCGGTCGGCCGAGCCATCCTGCATCGCCGCGAGGCTGCCCATGCCGCGGATGGTCTTGAAGCGGCGACCCTCGGCCAGGATCGATTCGCCGGGGCTCTCATCGGTGCCGGCGAGCATGGAACCAACCATCACACTGCTGGCGCCGGCGGCGAGCGCCTTCACGACGTCGCCCGAGTACTTGATGCCGCCATCGGCGATGACCGGCACATCCCCCGCGCCACGCACCGCGTCGATGATCGCGGTGATCTGCGGAACGCCCACCCCGGTGACGACGCGGGTGGTGCAGATGCTGCCTGGACCGACGCCCACCTTCACGGCGTCGACACCTCGGCGCACCAGCTCGCGGGCACCGCTCTCGGTGGCGACGTTGCCGGCGATCAGCTGCACGTCGGGAAAGGTCTGCCGCAGCAGGTCGATGGTCTGCAGCACGCCCTCGCTGTGGCCGTGGGCCGAATCGATCACCAGCGCGTCGGCGCCGGCATCGATCAGCGCCCGGGCCCGCTCCCGCGCCTGCGCGGTGCCCCCGACCGCCGCCGCGACCCGCAGCCGGCCGTGCTGATCCTTGTTCGCGTCGGGAAACTGCCGCCGTTTGAAGATGTCCTTGACCGTGATCAGGCCCTTCAGCACGCCCTGCGCGTCGACCACTGGCAGCTTCTCGATCCGGTGCCGGGCCAGGATCCGTTCCGCTTCGTCGAGGCCGGTGCCGACCGGGGCGGTGATGAGCCGTTCCTTGGTCATCACCTCCTGGATCCGCTGCTCGAGGTTGCGCTCGAACTGCAGGTCGCGGTTGGTGATGATGCCGACCAGCTTCCCCGCGCCATCCACGATCGGCACACCGGAAATCCGGAAGCGGGCCATCGCCGCTGACGCTTCGCGCAACGGCCGGTCGGGCGTGAGCGTGATCGGGTTCATGATCATCCCGCTCTCGCTGCGCTTGACCCGGTCGACTTCCTGGGCCTGCCGTTCGACCGACATGTTCTTGTGCAGCACCCCGATGCCGCCGGCCCGCGCCATGGCAATGGCCATCGCCGCCTCGGTGACGGTGTCCATCGCCGCGGCGACCAGCGGGATGGGGAGCGGAATCTGGCGGGTGAGGCGGCTGGCGACCGACACCTGCCGCGGGTGGACCGACGAATAGCGCGGGACCAGCAGGACGTCATCAAAAGTGAGCGCCAGTCCGGAACGGATGGGGCTCATGCGGGGGACGTTCCGTTGTGGATGGGGTGTTCCATCTCTAAGTCTACGGCGCGGACACGGGGCAACGCAAGCGGGCGGGCCCCGAGGGACACCAGCCACCGCCCCCTACATCCCGAATTGTCGCAGGTGACGATCGACAGGTTTCCAGGCCAGCATGCCCCACTCGGCCCGGGAGAGTGCACCGAACACCCGGGCCTGCTGGGTCACGCGGAGCTCAGGTCGGGCGGTCCCGCTTCCACATCAGGTACACCGGCCACCCCAGCGCCACGATGCCGAGGCCGGGCCAGGTATACAGCGGCTTCTTCACCAGCAGGATCGCCATAAGGCCGAGCACGGAGATCATGTAGAGCGCCGGCAGCCAGGGATACCCGAAGGCGCGCACCGGGCGCGGCCGGTCGGGCTGCGTCACCCGAAGG
>JANOFA010001037.1:0-1399 GCA_031413355.1 Gemmatimonadota bacterium
CCGCGATCCACTCATTGATCTGTACATCGTTCAGCACGACCTCAAACGGCTGTCCCGCCCGATGCATCCTGTCGTCCGCACCCTCGAACGCTCCGCCCGCCGGGTGCTGCGCCAGGCCGATGCCGCGCTGAACCAGCTGTACGGCTGGCGGCTCAATCCGCTCTACCAAAGCGGGACGATCGTCATCCTCCTCTTCCTGGTCCTGCTGGCCACCGGGCTCTGGCTGCTGCTGTTCTACCGGATCGGCGCGCCGTGGGACTCGGTGGCTCGCCTCACCGCCAACCGGTGGACCGGCAACTGGGTCCGGGGGTTGCACCGGTACAGCTCGGATGCGGCAGTCGTTGCCACGGTGATCCACGCCATTCGGATGGTTGCGCAGGGCCGGAGCTGGGGACCGCGGGTGCTGGCCTGGGTCTCGGGCGTGGCCCTCCTCGGACTTCTGTTCGTGTGCGGGGTGACCGGATTCGTGATGGTGTGGGATGGCTTCGGCGCCGAGCTCGCGCTGGAAGGCGCCCGGATCGTGGACACGCTGCCGATCCTCTCCGAGCCGATCAGCCGCGCCTTTGTCGGAGAGCGCCCGATCCAGGGTGTCTTCTTCTTTCTCAACCTCTTCGTTCACGTCGGCATTCCGCTGGCCATGGCGCTCGGCCTCTGGCTCCACGTCTCGCGGCTGGCACGGCCGGTCCTGCTGCCGCCGCGGGCACTCGCTCGCGGGATCGTGCTGCTGCTCCTGACGGTCTCCGTGATGTGGCCGCTCACCATGGCCCCGGAGGCCAGTCCCTTCAGCCGTCCGGAGTTCGTGGCGTTCGACTGGTTCTACGGTTTCTGGCTGCCGCTCACCCGCCCGCTGCCGGGCTCGGCGGTCTGGGCCCTCGGCATTATCCTCACGACGACGTTCGTCATCATCCCCCGCTGGACCCGCCGCCGTGGCGCCGAGCGGTTACCACCCTCCACGGTCGACGCTGCGCTCTGCACCGGATGCCGGCAGTGCGGCCTCGACTGTCCTTTCGACGCGATCACCATGCTGCCGCGCACCGATGGGCGGGCTGACGTAGTCGCCGATGTGGATCCGGCGCTGTGCGTGAGCTGCGGGATCTGCGCCGGCTCCTGTGCTCCGATGCCGCGTTTAACAACCCAAGAGGCCACCATGCCCATCTCACGTCGTTGGCTCGGCCCTGAATTCTGGCTGATCGCGCTGTTCGTGGTGTTCTCCGGCGGGCTGTTTGTGACCAACTACAACATCGGCCAAGCGATCGATGTCAACGGCACCACGGTGCAAATTGCCGCGCGTCAACGGCTGATGGCGACGCGCCTACCGCGCTGGCTGCTGGAGCTGCAAGAAAATCCTGGCAGTCCGGCGGTTTTAGCACGCCTGCGTGAGGACTTTGACGGTTTCAAC
>JANOFA010001038.1:0-4007 GCA_031413355.1 Gemmatimonadota bacterium
GGTGAACCAGAGCACCGCCTGACGATAGACCGTCGGCTTCTTGCCATCGAGCATCGCGTCGAACTTGGTAAGCTCGGCGCTGACGAATCCGACTTCAGCCTGCTTGGCGCCTACCAGCGGGACGTGCGTCGCCCAGTAATACGTTTCAAAGGCGCTCGCGCTCTTCGGCGTATTGTAGATGACCGTGACGAAGGCCATCGGGGCCGGTGGGGCCGGAGGAGTCGGCGCCACGGCAGTGGTGTCGACGGCCGGCTTGTCGGCCGGCTTGGAGCAGGCGGCCAGCGCGAGCAGGCCGAGGGTGGGGAGCAGGGCGAGGTGACGCATGACGACTCCAGGACAGGGTGACGGACAACCGGGAACGGGTGGACAGAGGCGATAGGCGTAGAACTGCTGGCGATGGGCGGAGGGCGGTTTCGCCTCGCGCCTCGCGCCCACCGCCCGCTTTCCTTACTCAGGATACAACGACTGCCTCAACACCTCGACGTTCACCCCGCCGGCGTGGAAGCTCCGCCCCGAGGTGGCACTGGTCAGCCACACCTCCGCGGGACTGAACAGCAACGGATCGATCTTGTAGAAATCCTTGTCATACCGCTCGAAGATCTCGTAGAACGGCATGCCGTAGTCCTTCGACGCATTGGCCGGCAACTTGGCGGCGAGGTCCGCCAGCTCCGTGTCATCCCCCCGGACGACATAATGCGCCTGCCCGCCATAGAGAATGCAGTCGTTGGTCCGGCCGATACCGCGCAGATCGTTTTTGGCGAGCGTCGGAATTGGCGCCGTGCCGATCCCGCTGACCACTTTGTGCACATCAAAGCCCAGCGTCTCCATCTTGTGGAGACCGGTCTCGAGGATGCGCGCGGAAATCTGGGTTCCGCCCGCGACGCTTGCGGTCGGGGCCACGACAAAAGTGAGCTGGGCCGGTGACAGCTTCGCCTTGGCGGCGACGTACGCCGCCACCTCATCCGTCGGCAGCTGCCTCGCCTCCAGAACCAGCACCCCGCAACTGGCCTCCTCGGCGTAGTGCAGCTTCTCGTACAGCTCCTTCTCCACCCGGGCGTGGGCCCGCAGCGGTCCGGAGCCCATCGCGAAATACTTGCCCACGTTGATCGCCCAGCCGGCGTACTGCGAGGCCATGCACGCCGCCGCCGGGTGATCGGTGCGCACCTGCACGCCGGGCCAGGAGGTGCCGCCCAGCGCCAGCGTCGCATAGTCGACGTCACCGAGTCCGCCCATGCAGATCTCGCTCAGCAGCAGGCCGGCGTTGTAGCCGCCATCAACCGCCACACCGGCATCAATCACACGGGCGCCACCGGGCAGCGTCTGCACGGCGACACGCAGGCCGGTCGCGTCTTCCGTCATCACGTCCGCGAGCTCACGGGCGCGTTCGTTCATGCTGAGGCTGGTCATGATCCGTCCATGCGAGAGCCCCCCGGTGGGCGCGTAGGCTGTTGGCAGGGGCGGGCGTCCCCGCCCGCCCCAACCGGGGCAGGCGCGACAAGATAACACGGGCAGGGGCAGGCGTCCCCGCCCGCCCCAAGGCAATTCTGCACAAGTGCGTGAATCAGGTCGGGGCTCGTCCGCGGGGTCCCTCCGGGCGCTCGGCTTTGCGCAGGGACGGTGGCGTCGGAGGGCTAGCTACGCACGCGCCCTGCAGGACTCCCGCGACCTCGCCCCTCTCTGTGCCCTTGTGCGGTGCCTCCCCAACCGAACCACAGCGATGGATAGCAGCGGTCATCCCCGCCCGCCAGATCCGAACCGGGGACCCTACAGCCGGATCAGGATCTCGCCGCGCCCGTCATTGGCGAGGTCGCCCATGATCCGGCGCACCCGGAGCCCGCTGTCAGGCAGCGTGCCGAACTTGCCGGGCAGCCCCTTCCACGCCCGGGCAAGGAGGGTAAGGAAGCTGAAGGGAAACTCTCCGCAGTCGTTGAAGGTGGGCGGGAGTGCCGCGGGCGACTGCTGCAGCAGCACCGTGCCACGCCGCATGGCCAGGCCGGTGCCGCGTCCCACCTTGCCCCACACGCCGATCGTGCCGGCCACCATGCGCGAGGCGCAGTAGTCGCCGGTATCGCCACCGATCAACAGCGTGCCGCGCCGCATCCGGTCACCGGCGCGGTCGCCGGCGTTGCCACTGACCAGCACCAGTCCGCCCTGCATCCCCTGGTGATTGCCGGGGATCGCGCCGGCGAGGAAGTCGCCCGCGTTGCCCGTGATCCGGATCTCCCCCCCGCGCATGCTGCTCGCTGCAAAGGCGCCGACGCTGCCCGCGACCTCGATAGTGCCGCCGGTCATGCCCGCGCCGAGGTGATTGCCGGCGTCGCCCTGCACGATGACCCGGCCGTGCGTCATCCCCGCGCCGATGCGGTCGAGCTGGCTCAGGTCGCCGTGAAGTACGATGCTGTCGCCCGGGGCCCCTGCCAGAGTGAAGAGGCTGTCCACCCGAACCTTCCGGTTGCCGCTCGCCAGTTCGATTGCCCCCACCGCGGCCAGCGACTTGCCCGCCAGCAGGTCGATGGTAAGCGGGGACAGGTCCACCCGCTGCGCGGTCCGCTCGCGGAGCGTGAGGGTGAGCTGGCTCATGAGGCCATGATCTCATGCAGGCGGAAATGGAACTTGCCCAGCTTGCCGCCATAGTTGCCGGCGCTGATCCGCCGGACACCATGGGACGGACCAAGATCCACCATGGCCTGGATGCCGACCCTCATCGATTTCGAGACATCCTCGGCGGTCAGCCCGTCGATCACGATCTCCATCACCGACCCGATCTCGGGAGAGAGCTGTGAGCGGGTGACTCCACGGATGGTGGGGCAGAAGGCGTCGTTGGTCGACGCGATGAGTGCCTTGTACTTTGAGCCAACCTTGGAACCGGAGCGCACCACACCGCCCGGGAAAGGCATGATCACATTCGGAATCTTCTTCATCGCCGTGATCGCCGCTTCACAGGCGGCCAGCGCCTGGGGCTGCGACTCGGCGAGCACGAGGAAGTTGCCGCCGCCCACCGCCGGCATGACCGCCGTGGTTTCCTCGACCAGGAACTCCCCGTCCATCACCGGGATCCGCCAATAGCGCCGGCCGTTGATCTGCTTGGACGACTGGAAGCCGTCGCCGAAGAACCGCAGGTTCTTCCCCAGCGCGAGCGGCTCGCCCTCGGTGAGCCCGGCAAAGGCGGCGCTGGTCGGCGACGTCAGCACGCACTGGCCGATCCGCCGCTCGAGCTGCTTGGCCAGCTCCTTCCCCGACATCGCAAAGAGCAGGATGGACACGCCCGGCCGGCCGTCCGGCGTCTCGGCGCTTGTCAGCTCGCGCTCGACCCCCGCCTCGCAGCCACAGCCGATCACCGAGGTGGCGAATCCTGTCGCCGCGTTGGCGGCATGGTACGCCCAGGTCAGGTTCTGCGCCGTGATGATGACGCGGGTGGCCTTCATGCCGAAGGCTTCCGCGAACTCATTGTCGATCGTCACACCATTTAGCTGCATGAGGATCAGCGACAGGGATGGGTGAGCACAGCCGCACCATGACCAAAGGCGTGCATCTCTTCGGCGGAGATCCGCAGATGGTCGGCGCGGATGGTCTGGTAGCGCTCGTAGTGATCGCGCAGCCGTTTCTCGATGCCGCGATCATACTCCGGCTGCACCGTGTGGTACCTGCCCCAGGTCACCTTCACCACTTTGCCGTCGCGGACGATCACTTCGCCATCCTTGAAGACGTACTCGGGCGACGTGAACATCACTTCGCGATCGGCATTGTCGCGGTACACGGTGATGTCGGCGACGGCGCCCGGTGCCAGATGGCCGATGTCGCTGATGCCCAGCAGTTTCGCCGGTGCCCATTGCTGGCATTGGCCCAAAGCGTTTTCATCCGCCTCCGTTGGACCTTGAAGCGCTGCCGCGTATCGATGTCGTTCTGATTTCGCATGATCACTACGATCACTTGGACATGCGAACAGTGAAGCCGCTGGACATTGATTCCGTGCTGGAATCCGTGAAGAGGACGAATCGCCGGGCCAG
>JANOFA010001039.1:0-5434 GCA_031413355.1 Gemmatimonadota bacterium
AGCGCGGCGCCGAGCACACGACCGGGATGCCATGTTCCCAGCACCACAATGGCAATGGCGATGAAGCCGCGCCCCGCCGTCATCTTCTCCGCGAATGTCCCGACCTGTGCCAGCACGAGGCTGGCGCCCGCCAGCCCGGCCAGTCCGCCTCCGATGAGCACTCCGATCACCCGCACCTGCGTCACCCGCACCCCCGCGGCCCTGGCGTGCTCCGCCGACTCGCCGCACGCCCGTAGTGCCAGGCCAGATCGGGTCCGGAAGAGCCCCCACCAGAGCAGCGGCACCAGCAGAAAAGCGATGTAGGTGAGCGCAGTCTGCTGGAAGAATGCCGGCCCCAGCACGGGAATGGCCGCAAGTCCCGGCAACGGAACGACCGGCAATGTCGGCAGCGTCAGGCCGACGCCTGCCGGCCCGTAGGCGGATCGATAGATCGCCCCGGTCAGACCGATCGATCCCAGCGTCATCGCGGTGCCCGTGATGATCTGATCGGCGCCGGCACCAACGGCGATCGCGGCAAAAACGGCCGCCACCGTGAGCCCCGCTGCAATCGCCATGAGCACTCCCGCCCATGGGCCTCCCGCAGTAGCGCCAAGCGCTGCTCCCAGCGCACCGGCGAGCATCGCGCCCTCGATGCCGAGGTTGATGACTCCGCCACGCTCGGAGATCGTTTCCCCGAGTGCTGCGAGAAGCAGCGGCGTCGCGACCCGGACAGCTGCGGTGAGGAATGCGGTGAGGAGACTCTCGTCCATGTCACACCTCTCCGCCAGCGGCCCGCAGCGCCACTCGGCGTCGCCTCGCCTCGGCCAGCACCACCACGATGATGATCGTCGCCTCCACGACATACACCGCGATCGCCGGAACACCGGCTTCCCGTTGCATTGCACTTGCGCCGGCTTCCAGCGCCGCGAAGAGAAGCCCCGTACCGATGGTCGCCAGCGGATTGAGCTGGGCGAGGAGCGCCACCGCAATGCCGGTGAAACCGTACCCCGGCGAGAGATTCTGGAACAAGGCGAACGTCGTTCCGCTGACCTCGGCCCCTCCCGCCAGTCCAGCCAGGGCACCAGACCCCAGCAGGGCAAGTCCAAAGACGCGGCGCGTGTTGATACCACCGACCACGGCAGCTGCCACCGGATTGGCGCCTGTCGCCCGCAACGCGAATCCGGCCAGCGTCCATCGCCCGAATATCCACAGCCCAACCGAGAGCAGGAGCGCGATAGCCAAACCGAGATGGAGTCGGGTGCCTGGCAGCTGCGGCAGGCGCGCCGCCACAGGCAGAAGATCACTTTGCGGGTAGATGTGCTTCGATTCCTGCAATGGACCCTGCACCATCCAGCTCACCAGCGCCTCGCCCACGAAGTTGAGCAGCAGGGTGCTGATGACTTCAAGAACGCCGAACCGCAACTTGAGGATGACGGGAACCGCGGCCCACAACATCCCCGCGATCACCGCCGCCAGCAGCACCAGCGGCACGGTCACGAGACGGGCCCAGGTGGCGCCCCAGCCGATGGTCCATCCCCCCGCCAGCAGACCAACCCAGGTTGCGGCAATCGCTCCGGCGTAGAACTGTCCCTCCGCGCCGATATTGAGCGCGCCGCCCCGGAAGGCCAAGCCGATGCCGAGCCCGATCAGGATGAGTGGAATCGCCCGAGGGAGCACGGCGGAGAGGATCGCGTCGGGAGAGCCGAACGCGCCCGCACCCATGGCGGAGAGTGCGGCAATCGCGTCGTAGCCGCTGATCGTCAGCCCGAGGGCGAGTACCACCAGCCCAACACCCATCGCGGCCGCGGCCGAGAGCAGGGAGCGCACCGCCGGGTTGACCCCCACCGGTCAGCCTCCCCCAGCAAGCATCTGTCGGCCGATGGCGTCCCGCGATGCTCCCGCTGGCATCTCGGTGGCGATACCTGCTGCCAGCACCACAATGCGATCCGTGACCGACATCAGTTCGTCGAGGTCGGCAAGATGGACGATCACGGCGACTCCCGCACCAGCCGCGTCTCGCAGTCGCTCGTGAATCTCGGCGGTGGCCTTGAAATCCAGCCCGCGGGTGGGGTTCTCGGCTACCAGCACCGCAGGGTGCCGCTCCAGTGCCGCCGCAATCACCATCCGTTGCTGATTCCCGCCGCTCAATCCCCGCGCCGGCATCCCGCTCCCCGAGGCCTGCACTCCAAAGCTCTCGATCAACTGCTTCGTGCGATCGTGAGCCTCCCGCCAGCGGATCCATGGACCGCGAATCCACGGTGCCGATCGACCCTGGCTGAGCACCAGGTTCTCCGTCAGCGAAAAGTCACCGATCACCGCTTCGCTGGTTCGGTCTTCCGGGATCAGGACGACGGGCGCGGCGACCTTGATGCGACCGCTTTGCGCCTTTGCCATTCCGGCGATCGCACGCAGCAACTCGCGTTGCCCGTTGCCCTCGACCGCGGCGACGCCGACGACTTCGCCCGCCCGGGCGATCATGTTCGCATCGCGGAGCCCGGGCCCGCTGCTGCCCTGGCGCAGGACTTTCAGCGACTCCACTCGCACCCTGATGTCACCCGGCACTGCCGCGGCCACGCGCCGGCGATCTGGCGGCAGCTCGCCAAGAATGTGTCGCGCGAGTGCGGTGGCGTTCGTCTCGCTGATCGGACCGCTGTGAACCACCTCGCCGCGACGCAGAACCGTGACCGTGTCTGCGATGGCAAGCGCTTCGGCGAACTTGTGCGTAATCAGAACGGAAGCGATCCCGATCGCTTTGAAGCCAGCGAGCTGAGCCAGGAACTGCTCCGCGTCCGCTGGCGAGAGGACTGAGGACGGTTCATCGAGGAGGAGGATGCGGGCGTCAGCGGCGATCGCCTTCAACAGCTCCAGCCGCTGCTTGAGTCCGGCCGACAGGTCGCCCGCCCGGCTCCGTGGATCGAGATCGAAACCGACCCGCTGCGCCAGCGCGCGCACTCGCTCCTCCGCCACACGCGGGCGGGCGATCGACCAGCCGGCGGTCAGGGCGACATTTTCCCAGACGGTGAGCGCTGGAATCGAGGTGAAATGCTGATGCACCATTCCGATGCCGGCGCGGCGCGCTTCGACCGGAGAGCGCAGCTGCTGTTTGCGTCCGTCGATCGCGATGGATCCGGTGTCCGGGCGCACTAGGCCAAAGGCCACTTTCATCAGCGTGGACTTCCCCGCCCCATTTTCTCCGAGCAGCGCGTGGACCTCGCCGGTGGCCAACTCGAAGTTGACGCGGCGGAGGGCGGCAACAGAACCGTATTGCTTGTTGATGTTGCGGAGGGTGAGCGGGGAAGGCATGAGAATGTCTGGTGGGAGAACGGCGCAGTCCACCCGAGGGGTGTACTACATGCCCGTGGGGTGGTCGTGAAACTCCCACGGCAGGTTGAAATGTGTGCTCAGGTGAGCTGCGAGGGCCTTCACCCCCACCGTTTCGGTGGCGTAGTGACCAGCGTACAGGACGTTGATTCCGCCTTCCATCGCATCGAAATAAGTATGTGCAGCTCCCTCTCCAGTGATAAATGTGTCGCAGCCTGCGTCTCTGGCCTGAAGAATCGCGCTGCCAGCTCCACCGGTGATCACGCCAACTCGCTTGATGCGTTTCGGGCCGCCGGGAATCAGCTTGATGTCGCTGATGGTCAGCCCGAGAGTTGTGGCCAGCGAGGCCACCAATCCTTCGCGCGTCGTGATCGCGTCCGGGGTGTTTCCCGCGATGCCGAGCTGGATCCCCTGGTGCTTGCCGAATGGGGAGAGGTCGCTCAGACCCAGGCTCCGGGCGAGGACCGGGTTGTTGCCCACCTCGGCGTGGACATCCAGCGGGATGTGGGCGGAGTACAACGCGGCGTCCTGCTCGAAGAGCGCGCGCAGTCTCCGGTACCGCCGTCCCGTCACCGGCTGGTTGCCATCCCAGAACAGTCCATGATGGACGATCAGCAAGGGCGACGCTGGTGGGTTGGCATTCTTGCGGTTCCGGTTCAGCCCATCAATCGCGACCTGCGAGGCATCGACCGCCGCAACGATACGTCCGATTGCCCCCGAATTCTGGACCTGCAGTCCGTTCAGCGCCGCAGCATCGTCCGGGACCTCCCGGATCTGGAGGTACTCATCGAGGAAGTCGGTAATCGCCTGGAGTGCGACGGTCTGGGGCGTCATGGCGTTGTCGCGTGAACGGAATCGGCGGCGATGATTGAATCGCGTGCCGTGGCGATTCGATGACGGAGCGTGTCGGGGAGGCTCGATTCAAGGGCACTGTTGGCCTCGTAGCGGATCACACCGCTCTTCAGTCCGAAGGATTCCACTGTGGGTTGGAACCCGCCCGCCTGTACTTCCTTCGCGACGGTGAGGAAGGCACGGGGAAGGTCGATGACAGCGGAGCCAAGCACCCGAGCGGGTGCGAGTGCCGACTGATCGAGGTTTGCCCCAAAAATGAATGCCTCACGAGATTCCTTGACTGCCAGGAATACTCCAAGCGCGGCCTGGTCGGCATTATGGTGGAACATGTCGACGCCGGTTTGCAGCAGGGCGATCGCGGCTTCCCTGCCAGCCGCCACATCGTCAAAGGTGTTGAGGTAGGTCGAACGCGGGGTGACCTTGGGATTCACCGCGCGCGCGCCGGCCACCCAGGCAGCCTCGGCCTGCTTGATCGGTGGGAGCTCGATGCCTCCCACGAATCCGATGGTGTTGGTGCGTGTCATTCCACCGGCGACCATGCCGGCCAGGTAGCTCGCCTCATGCAGCCGGAAGATGAGCGGCGAGACGTTACCCTGGACCCGTTCGCCGCTGGTCACGACAAAGACCGTTTTCGGGTACTGGGCGGAGACTCGCTCCGCAGCGCCCTGGAATTCGAAGCCATGCCCGAACACCAGGTTGTATCCCTGGGACGCATAGGTGCGGAGCGCCTCCTCCTGCTCGGCTGGGGTGCGCGCCTCGACATGGCTCACCGTGACTTGGAGGGAGTCACGAATCCGCTCGAGACCCTTGTAGGCACCCGAGTTCCAAGCGGCGTCGGCGATGGAACCGGGCGTGACGAGTCCAACCCGGAATTCGGCAGTTTCCGCCGCTTTTGGGCGACAGCTGGCCAGGAGAGTCAGGGTAAGGAATGCCACTCCGGCGCGTAACAGTGTCACGGTATGATCTCGACAGTCATCTGACAGTTGGATCGGAAACGGTCGGTCGTGAGGCTGATTTCCACAACTTCGAGTGGCTTATCAACTAATGTGGGAATACCAGTTCAATGTTATGCGTTCGTTAGCCCCTTGGACACCACCACTTCCGGCCCTAGACCCCGGTTAACGCCCTCGTGTTCCATGACGATGTGGCCGTTCACCCGACCACCATCGACGACATGAATGCGCTGGGTGTGGATGTCGCCTTCGACCACGGCGCCTGACTGAATCTCGACCCGCTCGTCCGCGTGGACACCGCCCCGGATATCTCCGCCGACGACAACTTC
>JANOFA010001040.1:0-2598 GCA_031413355.1 Gemmatimonadota bacterium
GGCGGCGGTGCGGCGGCGGTGAGGCGGCATATATGCCGCCCCTACCCGGCGGCCTGCGGGCGCCTACCGCCGCCGGCCGAACAGCCGGAGGAGCATAAGGAAAAGGTTGATGAACGCCAGGTAGAGTCCGAGGGCGCCAACCACCGCGTAGGCGCCGAGCTTTCCCTCGGGGAGCGCCAGCGCCATGGCCCGGAGCTGCTGGGCCCGGTAGGCCGTCAGCGCGGTAAACACCAGGACGCCACAGACCGAGAGGACGAACTGGAACATGTCGTTCTGCCAGAAGATGCCGACGATCGAGGCGATGATCACACCGAACAGGCCCATCATGGCGAAGTGGCCGACGCCGGTGAGATCCCGCTTGGTGATCGTGCCGTAGAGCGCCAGCGCGCCGAAGGTGGCCGATGTCGTGAGGAAGGTGCTGGCGATGGACGCGCTGGTATAGGCCAGAAAGATGAACGCGAGCGAGATGCCGTTCACCGCCGCAAAGACCGAGAACACGATGGCCGCGGTGCTCGGCGCCATCGTATCCACCTTGGCCGACAGGAAGAACACGAACCCGAGCGGGGCGAGCAGCACGATCCAGAACAACAGCCGGTTCTGCTGCAGCATGCCGAGCAGCGCGGGGCTCGAGGCGACGAACAGCGCGGTGAGCGCCGTGATCCCCAGCCCGACGAACATCCAGCCATACACCTTCTGCAGGAAGCTGGCGACGCGGGCCGATTCGGCCGCGGCACCGCTCATGGTCTGCGACGGGGCGCCGAACGGATTCGACATGGACAAGGCTCCGGAAATGGGTGGCAGCAATCTACGCAGGGGCCGCCTGGCACGCCTGCCGCCTGTCGCTACCAGTCCCGAGTGGCGCCCGGCCCCTCCTTGGGGCGCTGACCCTGGTGGCTGGAGAGCTGCTGCCGCTCCACCGCCTCCAGCAGTGAGCGGGCTTCGGCCTCATTCAGCTCCTCCACCGACTCGCCTTCGTCGCCGCCCTGACCGCCGCCTGCCATGGCGCCCACCGCGCTGGCGGTGTTGGCGTCGAGCCCCTCCTCCCGCATGTTGCCGCGACCGAAGTCCGCCCGCCCGCCCCGGCCCGGCGAGCCGCCGGAGCGGGTGTCGCCCCGCTTCCGGAGCGCGAGTTCGAGATTGTACTTCGCATCGACATCGTTGGGATCGAGCTTGAGCGCCTCCTCGTAGGCCTGCACCGCGCGGCCGAGGTAGTCGCTCATTTCGTTGGCATCTTCCGCGGCGCGCACGTAGGCGTTGCCCATGTTGAAATAGGCCCGTGCCCGCAGGTGGTCCGATCCATTGAGCGCGTCACGCCAGGTCTGGGCGGCGTCGCGGTACTGACTCATTCGGTAGAGGGCATTTGCCGAGTTGTACCTGATCTCGGGTCCGCCCTGCTGCATGAGCACCGCCTGGTACGATTCGAATGCCTCCTTGTATTTGCCCGACTCGTACAGCTGCTGGCCGCGGACCAGCTGCGCCCGGCCTCCGCCGCAGGAGCCGAGCAGGAGGAGGGCGAGTGCCGCGGCGACGGATCGTGCGGCACGACCGGCGGTGATACCCCGGTGGCCAGCGACGACCGGCGTCGGGCGGCGAACCGGCTGAGCGAGCAGCAGCTCGAGGGTCAGCGCCAGGACCGCGAGCGCCAGCGGCCACTGGTACCGCTCGATCGGTTCGGTCGAGGCCTGGGTCGCGAGGGTGCGCGCCTCGAGGTTGCCCATGGCTTCGGCGAGACGCTGCATGGCCGGCGCATCATCCCAGCGGGCGTAGGCGGCGTTGGAGGCATCGGCGATCCGCTTGAGGTCGGCCTCGTTCAGTCGGGAGACCACCGGCCGGCCGATCCCGTCGAGATGCCAGGCGCCCTCCTCCGCGCCGGAGTCGGCGGGGACGCGCGCGCCGGCTTCCGTGCCGATGCCGACGGCAAACACCGGTAGTCGTGCGGTGCGCAGCAGCTGGAGCACCGGAGGCAGCTCACCTTCGGAGCGCTCCCCGTCGGAGAGCAGCAGGACGGCGCGGGAGCCGAGCAGGGTGCCCTCGCGCCGCAGGGCGCGCTCGGAGACCCGGAGCGCCGAGGAGATATCGGTCGCGGGATCGGCGATATCGTCCGGTGTCGCGGCATCGAGAAACTGGCGGAGGGTGCCGAGTTCCGCGGTCGGTGGCAGCTGCAGAAAGGCGGAGCCGGCAAAGATCACGAGGCCGATGCGATCGCCGGGGCGCGAGGCGGCCAGCTGCCAGGCCAGTTCCCTGGCGAGCTGCAGCCGGCTTCCGCCACTCACATCTTCGGCTTTCATCGATCGGGAGAGATCGAGGGCGACGATGATGTCCCGGCCGGTGCGCGAGAGCGAGGCCGCGTGTCGCCCGATCTGCGGCCGGGCGAGTGCCAGGATCGCGGCGGCGAAGGCGATCCAGCGCAGCGCCTGCCGCCACCAGGGCACCGGGCCGGAAAGGGTCGAGGTGCGTCCGAGCAGCGCCGGGTCGCCGAAGCTGCTCAGGGCACGGTCGCGCTCCCGGGTGGCGATCCGACCGAGCAGCCAGAGGGCGGGCAGGACGGCGACGAGGACGAGCGCTGCCGGCTGGGCGAAGATGCTCATGGCAGGGTCC
>JANOFA010001041.1:0-3055 GCA_031413355.1 Gemmatimonadota bacterium
GACTCCCGATCCGCGACGCGCTCCAAGATCGCGCACGCCTCTGCCTGAGGCAAAGAATTGCGCAGAGCCTGAGCGGCCTTGCGTCGCAACAGGCCGTCGGAGCCGGATTCGACCAGCACGGATTCCAGGGCTCAGGGCCGCCACGGTGACGCTGGGCCGCACCGTCACGGCATCGGCGGCGTGCCAGCCGCCCCGCATGATGGCGTGAAGGTTGGGCATCGCGTCCCGGGTAATGGCATCCGGCCGGAGCCCATCGAGCACTACGAGCACCACCTTTCTGAACTGACCGCGCATTCCCGGGTCTCCCTGAGAGGTTGAGCGAATCTGCCGGCGCTGTGTCACTGTCGAGTCATGACGCTGTCCCGGCTCCGCATCGCGCTGCCTGATCGCAGGACGCCTGTCGTCGAATCGTGACGCGGCTGTCGCCGGGTCGGAACGGATCGGGCGCACCTTCCGGCATGAAAATCTGCCTGACGACCGACACCTTTCTCCCCGAGGTCAACGGAGTCACCACCGTTCTCGCCACGATGCGCGACGGCCTTCGCCGGAGGGGCCATGAGGTCATGGTTCTCGCGCCACACTACGGGCATCTGACAGCCGACGAGGAGGGCCTCTATCGCCTCGGCGCCATTCCCTGTCCGGGCTACAATCAGGTGCGACTCTCGTGGCCCTGGGGCCGTGGGTTGCACCGGGTGCTCGATCGCTTCCAGCCCGATCTCATCCATGCGGTGACCGAGGGTCCACTCGGGCTCTTCGCCCGGTCGTACGCGCAGCGCCGCGGGCTTCCCCTCGTTTCATCCTTCCACACCGATTTCCCCCGGTACGCCGCGCGCTACCTCGGCGCGGTCGCGGTCCGGCCCACCCGGGCCTACCTCCGCTGGTTCCACCAGGCGGCGCGCATGACCCAGACGCCGAGCGACGCGACGCGCGATGAGCTGCTCCGGCTCGGCCTGACACAGGCGGTGGTCTGGGGCCGGGGCGTCGATACTGCCTGGTTCCGCCCGGAGCGCCGATCCACCGAGCGGCGTGCCCTGGCGCAGGCGGGCGGGCGATCGCAGGTCCTGCATGTCGGCCGGCTGGCCGTGGAAAAGGACGTCGACACGCTGATTGCGGCCTTCATCGCGGCGCACGCTCGGGTCGGAGCAGCGGCCACCTTCACCGTGGCAGGCGATGGCCCGAGGGCGCAGGCGGTGCGCGACGCACTGCCCTTCGCGCGCCACCTCGGGTTCCTCGCGCGTGACGTGCTGGCGGACCTCTACGCCGACAGCGACGTATTCGTCTTCCCATCGCCGACCGAGACCTGCGGGCTGGTCGCGCTCGAGGCGCTCGCGTCGGGCGTCCCGGTCATCGGTGCGCGAGCCGGCGGCATCCCGAGCAATGTCCGTGACGGGATCACCGGCCGCCTGATCGTACCCGGCGACGTGGCGCGCTTCGCCGATGCGATCGTGGAACTCGTCGAAGACGGGGAGCAGCGCAACGCGATGGGGCAGGCGGCGCGCGCCTTTGCGGTGGGCCGGGACTGGAGCCGGGAGCTGGACCAGCTGGAGGGGGCCTACGCCAGACTCACGTGTGCCGCGATGCCCGCCGCCGCGCCCAGCATCTGGCCAACCACGACGTCCGTGACGTAGTGGACCCGGAGGTAGACCCGGGAGGCGCCCACCATCAGCGCGATACACACCAGCGGTATGGCGGCGGTCGGCGCGGCAAGCAGGATCGGGGTCACCACTGCGACGGCGGCGCAGGCATGGCCCGAGGGGAAGGAAAAGTGGTCCGGAAGCTCCGCCAGTGCCGCGATATGGGGCAGGAGCACCGAGGGACGCGGCCGGACCACGGTACGCTTGAGCGCCTGCACCGCGAGGTGGGAAAGACAATTCGCCACCAGGGCTTCGAGGCCGAGGTGGCGGGTGTCAGGCAGTGCCAACAGCAGGAGCGCGAGGCCGGTCGTCGCTGTGGCGCCGCCGGCATGGGTGACCAGCCGGAGGAAACGGTCAACCCACCGCGGGGCCTCGCGCCGGGCGAGCGCCGAGATCATGCGCTGGTCGTGAACCGTGAGACGTCGCAGCAGCAGCCGCAGGTAAACCTCCCCATCCAGGTACAGGGAAGGATCGCCCCCCGCCATCACGGTACCGCGAAGCGGGCGTCACGATTCTATGACCCCAGGCGCCGAGTCCGCCGGGAACCAGCAGCTGATCTCGGTCCCCTTGCCCACCTGACTTTTCGCGCTGACCCGGCCGTCATGCGCTTCGACCAGGTGCTTGACGATCGCGAGGCCGAGACCGGTCCCGCCCTCGTCGCGGGCCCGGGCGGCGTCGGCCCGATAAAACCGCTCGAAGATCCGGGAGAGATGATCGCCGGGAATGCCGCTGCCGGTGTCTTTCACCGCGATCGTGACGCCGCCGGCTTCCGTCGCGGTGCGCAGCGTGATTGTGCCGCCCTCCGGTGTGTAGCGCAGGGCGTTGTCGCACAAGTTGGTGAGCACCTGCCGGAGGGCGTCGGGGTCGGCATGAACCCGCGTCGCATCCGGTGCGATCGCAGTTTCGAAACGCACCCCGCGCTGCGCTGCCCGTTCCGCCAGCAGCGCCCAGGTCTCCCGGGCGACCGATCCCGCATCCAGCTCCTCCGGGAGTGGTTGCCAACCGCCTGACTCGATGCGTGAAAGATCCAGCAGTCCGTCTACCAGCCGCTGCATCCGGCGCGCGTTGGTGAGGATGACTCTCAGGAACCGCCGTGTGGTCTCCGGGTCGGTCGGCTCTCCGACCAAGGTCTCCGCATAGCCGGAGATCGAGGTGAGCGGGGTCTTGAGTTCATGCGAAACATTGGCGACGAAGTCGCGCCGAACGGTTTCCAGCCGGCGGAGTTCGGAGACGTCGTGCAGGACGAGGAGCGCGCCGTCCCGCGGCAGCGACCGGCCCGAGAGCAGCACCGTCTGGCCGTCGAGGTCGAGTTCCCGCGCCTCGGCGGTCGCGCCCTTCTGCAGCTGGTCGACCATTTCGCGGGCGGCCTTGGCGCGAAACAGCTGGCCCAGTGCCGGCAGCGGGTCGTCCGGCTCGTAGCC
>JANOFA010001042.1:0-5375 GCA_031413355.1 Gemmatimonadota bacterium
GCCGACGATCTATTTCTTCAGCCTGTTCCCGGAGGTCGGGGGACTGATGTCCTATGGCGGAAGCTCCGAGGATTCCTATCGAAGGGCTGTCCTGCGCCTTGTCCCAGACTCCAGTCACCGGGCTGCCATCGCCCAGGCCGAGGTAGAGCTTGCCGTCGGGACCGAACGCGGCCAGACCGCCATACAAGACCGTTCCGGGATCCTGCGTCTGGCTCAGGATCGTGCGACGGCTGGCGGGGTCAGCGTGGTCCAGGCTCGCATCGGCCAAAAATTCCGCAAGCTGGCTGTCGCCGTTCAGGTCGGCGTAGTAGACGAACAGCCGGTGGTTGGTGGCGTATTGCGGGTGAAAGGCGACGCTGTACACGCCGTACTCGATCGTGGCGGGAGTAGTCAGCGCGGTGAGGTTCAGGAACGCGGAGTCCTGCCGCACGCCACCCTTGATCAACCGGATCCGCCCGCCGCGTTCCACCACGATGAGGCGCTGCGGGTCGCCCGGGGGAGCAGTCACGTGGACCGAGAAGTCGTATCCGCTGTCGACCGGCACGAGCGTCAGGGCAGTGGGGGGAGTGCCCGGCCCATTGGAGTCCCCACAGGCAGCCACCACGAGTGCCACGGCGCACCCGGTGAAAAGTCTGGCACTCTGGAATGACGGTCGCACGCTGAGAAACTCCCCTGGGGGTGACGCCCAAAGATAGCGGGCTCGGCGGGCCCGGTGAGCAGTTATATTCTCCCGTCCGTCCGTCGGCCCGACGTCCACCACATCTCCGAGCTTCATCATGGATCTCTCGCTCTATTTCTCCGAGCAGCACTTTCAGGTCCGCGACATGGTGCGCGAGTTCGCCCGCAAGGAGGTGGCGCCGGTCGCCCGCGAGCTGGACCGCACCTCGACCTTCCCGTGGGACAACATCCGCAAGATGGGAGAGCTCGGGCTCATGGGCGTGCCCTGGTCCGAGGAGATGGGCGGAGCGGGCATGGACCAGCTGTCGTACTACATCACCATTCAGGAACTGGCCAAGGTGGATGCGAGTCATGGCCTGACAGTCAGTGCGCACACCAACCTCGGCACTTCGCCGATCATGGATTTTGGCACCCCGGAACAGCAGCGGCGCTACGTCCCGCTGCTCGCGTCGGGCAAGGTGCTGGGCGGGTTTGGCCTCACCGAGCCGGGAGCCGGCAGCGATGCCGGCGGCACCGCCACCACCGCGGTGGACAAGGGCGACCACTTCCTGCTCAACGGCTCGAAGATCTTCATCACCCACGGTGGTGTGGGAGAAATCTTCGTCGTGACCGCCCGGACCGAACCGGGGAAGGGGAGCAAGGGGATCACCAGCTTCATTCTCACCAAGGAAACCTGCGACCTCGCCCGGACCCGTGAGGTCGGGATCGGCCACGACGCGTCGCTGCCGACGATTGCCGGATTCCGCGCCGGAAAGAAGGAAGACAAGATGGGGTGGCGGGCCAGCGACACGCGGGAGCTGATCTTCGAGGATGCGATCGTGCCAAAGGAGAATCTTCTCGGCACGCGGGGTGCGGGCTTCATCAACTTCCTCAAGACCCTCGATGCCGGCCGCATCGGGATCGCGGCGCTGTCGCTCGGCATCGCCGAGGGGGCGTACGAGGAGGCGCTGCGGTATGCGGGGGTACGGAAGCAATTCGGCAAGGCGATCGGCAGCTTCCAGGGCGTCCATTTCCAGCTGGCCGACATGGCACTTGAGATCGAGGCTGGGACCCATCTGCTCTACCATGCCGCCTGGCTCAAGCAGCAGGGCAAGCCGTTCAAGAAGGAAGCGGCGATGGCCAAGCTCTTCTGTTCTGAGCTTGCCATGCGGGCCACCACCAAGGCGGTCCAGATCTTCGGCGGGTACGGCTACACCACCGAGTATCCGGTCGAACGCATGATGCGCGATGCCAAGGTCTGCGAGATCGGCGAGGGGACCAGCGAGATCCAGCGGATCGTCATCGCACGGCACATTCTGGGCGACATCGTTTCGTAGCCCGGATGCTGCTCACCCTTGATATCGGGAACACCGAGATCACCGCCGGTCTCTTTCGGGGCGACACCCTCGACGGCCACTGGCGCCTGACGACCAACCCCGACCGTACCCCGGACGAATGGGGTGCCGCGCTGGGCGCCTTTCTGCTGCACGCCGGGCACTCGCCCAACGAGATCCGGGCCGGCATTATCGCCTCGGTGGCCCCCGCCGTGACCCAGAGCCTCATTTCCGGCGTTGCGGCAATCACCGGGGCGCCGATGGTCGTCATTGATGCCTCTTCCCCGCTGCCGATCCGGCTGGATGTGGAGGAACCCCTCAGCGTCGGGGCCGATCGGATCATCAATACCCTCGCCGCAGTCGAGCGCTTCAAGGCCGACACCATCGTCGTCGACTTCGGCACCGCCACCACCTTCGACTGCATCACCGCTGACGGCCGGTTCATCGGTGGCGTCATCATGCCCGGCCTGCGGACCTCCGCCGATCAGCTGACCCGCCGCGCGGCGAAACTCCCCGCGACCGAGCTCCGAGCGCCGGAGCGGGTCATTGGCCGCCGGACCGAGGAGTGTATTCGCGCCGGCGTACTCTTCGGGGCGGCGGACGCCGTGGACGGGATCGTTCGCCGCATCCAGCGGGAATGGCCCACCGGCCGCACGCCCGGCGTGGTCGCCACCGGCGGACTGGCTCAGACAATTGTTCCCCTGACCAGCACGATCGAGCAGGTCGATCCTGACCTCACCCTGCACGGCCTCCGGATCGCCGCTGGGTATCTCTCCCTCAAATGGTAGCAGGCACGCCACCGACCTCGGACCGGCCGCTGCGCCGGCAGGGCTATCGCTGGCTGGGTGGCGGCTTCGATTACCTGCTGCACCTGCGGCCCGCCGAGTGGCCCATCATGGCGGCGCACACCACCGTCGGCTACCTCCTCGCTGTCGGGCTCGGGGGAGCAAGTCGGGGTGAACAGCTCGGCGCAGCGCTGGCGGGGATGCTGATCTGGGTGCTGCTGCTCAATGGCGGTACGCTCGCCATCAACAGCGCCTTTGATCGGGACGAAGGCGACATCGGGTACCTGGAGGCGCCACCACCGGTGCCCCGGTATCTCGCCCCTTTCGCGCTGATCCTGATGGCCGCCGGGCAGGGGCTCGCGCTGCTGCTGCCGTCGGGATTCGCCTGGGCGTACCTCATCTGCCTGGTGATGTCGCTCGCCTACTCGGTGCCCCCCCTCCGGCTCAAGGCCGTCGCCGGCTTCGACTGGCTGATCAACATGGTGGGCTTCGGCACCCTGACGGCCTACGCCGGCTTCGCTGCCACCGGCCATCCCCTCGACCTGGCGCACGGCCTCGTCCTCTTCGCCTTCTGCCCCCTCTTCGCCAGCCTGTATCCCCTCACCCAGCTCTATCAGTTCGAGGAGGACCGCCAGCGGGGCGACCGGACCCTCGCCCTAATCCTCGGCGTCCGGCGGAGCCTCCTGGTGGCGATCGCCGCCGCTGCCGTCGCCTTTCTCTGCCTGGCCGCGGCCGGTCGGCAGTCAGGCTGGGGCACGACTGGCACCGATCTCCTGCGCTGGGCCGGGCTCGCGACGGCCGGCGTTGCGTGGATGGGGCTCCTCCTGCCATGGTACCGCCGCGGCGAGAGCATGACCCCCGCCGAACACCAGGCGGGGATGTATGCCGGGCTGCGGGTGTGGGCTCTCACCGACGTGGTGGTGATCCTCGCCTGGGGTTGGTATAATTGAGCGTCATTTCACCCCCGTATTCCGGAGCGATCATGAGTGCTGTGCTGCAGCCAGCAACCGGCGTGGAACAGACCGACCTGCCCCTGATTCGGCGTGCCGCCGTCCAGCTCGGCGCCATTCAGTCTGTCCTCATTCTCGCCGCCGGAATGGTGTCGAAGTACCTCGACGGGCCGGTCGAACAGATCCTGCTCATCCTGCTGATCACGGCCGGTGTTCTCGCGGTGACCTTCCTGCCCGGAATCTGGACTGGTGCCCGCACCATCGAGGGCATCGCGAGCGCGGCCGGCATCGGCCTCGCGGCCACAATCGTCTTCCTGCTCGTCGATGTTTCCATCTTCCAGCCGATCGGCCTCTGGTCCAACCGCTGGAGCGAAATCGGTGGCGGTAGCAACTGGTGGTACCATCCGGTCTGGTGGATGGTCGGCACCTATCTCCCGTGGCTTGGCGCCTTCGCCCTCGCCAATCAGGCCGCCAAGTCGGGCCGCTCCAGTCCGGTCGCTGCGGCAATCACCGCCGTTGGCTGCACCCTGCTTTTCGGCGTGATCGCCGTGCTGGTTCATTTCCCCGGCGCGGGCTGGAATCTGCCGACCTTCGGGCTCGCGTTCCTCCCCGGACTTGCCCTCGCGACCCTCGTCTCCGGTCTCGGGGCGCGCCGCTAGCGGCGTCGGCGTCGATTGCCGGGCATGCGCTGGGTCGGCACACTCGCCCGGATCGTAGGATGGCTGCTCACGCCCCTCGTGGCGTGGGCAGCTTCGCTTTTCTCCGCCTGGATCCTGCTCGGTTTCAGTGACTGGTTCGACAATCCGCGATACCCACTCTACGTGGCACTCGCGGCGGCATTCCTGACCGGCGTGCTCGTCCTCTTCGGATGGATGCTGCTCCTGCGCCGGTCTCCCCGGCTCCGTCACTCACTCCACGTCACTCCGGAGGGCCTCCCGGATATCGACCCGGAGGTTGCTGCACCGGCCGACGCCACCGCGGCGACGACCACCGAGCTGCAGCCGTGACCTCCCGCCTGCGCCTTTGCGTCGGTGTCGCTCTCGCCAATTGGGCCTGTCACTCCCCACTGCCAGCGCGCGTGACGGCCGACTCCTCGACCGCCTCCCCGCCACGAGCCCCCGATTCCCTGCTACTGTTGACACCCGCTGGAATCCAGGTCTGGTTCACCGATGCGCGAACCGATGCCGACACTACCGGAACTACCTGTGTCGAGCGGGTGATGGAGATCCGCCGGGACGGTCGCCGGATCCCGGTACCGCTGCTCTATACCGGCACTCTCCCGCGCCTGGTCAACGACTCGACCATTGAAGCCCCGATCTGGTTGCATTGCCGCCCAGGCAACGTCTACCGTGTGAGCCTGACTACCGGACACCCGGTACGGGTCCGTTGAGGCGGGCGCCGTCGCTGGCTCTGCTGCTGTGGCTGCTCGGAGCGACCCCAGCAACAGCCCAGGGCTTCGGTATCCAGGTCGGCAAGCTGTTCAACGGTCCCCACGCGACCAGCTATCGGCTGGGGTCCACTGGCACGATCACCGGGCCGGTCGGCTACGGGCTGCAGGCGGTGGTGGTCGACGGGCGCACCCCGATCGGCAATCTCTGGGGGGCCGGCGTGGATCTCTCGCTTTTCCGCAGTGGCCGCTCCGGGCTCTA
>JANOFA010001043.1:0-5498 GCA_031413355.1 Gemmatimonadota bacterium
GCTGCGCGCAACGCGACGGGCAGGAGTTCGGAGCACTTCACGTCGAAGATGACGGGGACACCGGGTCCAAATCGGCGAACGGCATCACGGCCATACAGCACGAGCAGCTGGTCGCCGAAGATGACCTGGCCGGTCTCGTCCACCGCCCCGATGCGATCGGCGTCGCCATCAAAGGCGATCCCCAGCTCCGCGCCGGTGCGGCGGACAACGGTCTGGAGGTCGCGCAGGTTTTCCAGGACGGTGGGGTCGGGATGGTGATTGGGAAACGACCCATCCGATTCACAGAAAAGCGGAATGACCTCCGCGCCCAGTCCTTCCAGCGTGGCGACGGCGATGAGACTGCCGACGCCGTTGCCGCAGTCGACCACGACCCGGACCGGCCGGCGCAGGTGATGGTGCTCGATGATGGCGGTGCGGTAGCGCGCGAGGATTGAATGATCGGCAGTCTCGCCGCCGGCCGCGTCGGGGGTGTGCCAGTTTTCGAGCGAGATGATCTCGCACAACTGCTGGATATCCTCGCTGTGGAGCGTCTCGCCGGCGAGCACCATCTTGAAGCCGTTGAACTCCGGCGGGTTGTGCGAGCCGGTGACCTGCATGCCGCCGTCGGCGGCGATGGCGTGTACCGCAAAGTACAGCGCGGGGGTCGGCAGCTGTCCGACGTCGATGGCCGTGCCACCGGTCTCCGCGATACCGGCGCGCACCGCGCTGGCCAGCGCCATCCCGGAAGGCCGATTGTCCTGCCCTACGGCGAGCACCGGCGCGCGGCCGAGCCGCTGCCAGCCGAGCGTGGCGTAGGCGCGGCCGAGTGCGCGGGCCAGTGCCGGGGTCAGCTCACGACCGACAACACCGCGAATATCGTACTGGCGGAAGATGGACCGGGGAACGTTCATGGCAGGTATGGAGGGAACGGAGAGTGGTCCGCTCCGATGAGATCAGTTGCCGGCGACCGTCTGGCCGGCCGACTGGGCCAGCGAAGTCGCGGCGTCGCTGGCCAGATGCAGCGCGGGCACGGGCCAGACGCCGAGGATGATGACCAGCAGGACGGCGACGAGGACGGCGAATCCGGCGGTACCGGGAAGCCGCGTGTCAAAGAAGACGCGTGGTGCGCGGGCCGGCCGCATGTACATCGACAGGATCACCGGCATGTAGTAGCCGGCGGAGACGATACTGGTCACGACCAGGATCACCGCAAGCGTGGCCTGATGCTCGGAGACGAGGCCGGAGAGAATGAACCACTTGCCCATGAAGCCGATCGTGCCGGGAAATCCGAGGAGGGACAGCATGCAGACGGTGAGCGACAGGGCCATCCAGGGCCGCTGCTCTCCGAGTCCCGCCAGGTCGGTGATGGTGGTGTCGCGCTCGCCATCTCGGCCGATGGCCCCGAGGAGCGCAAAGGCGGCGATGCTGGTCAGGCCGTAGCCCAGGAGATAGAAGTTGAGTGCGGCCAGCCCGAGGGGCGTGGCCGGCCAGAGCGCCGTGAGGAGATACCCGGCGTGGGCCACGGAGCTGTAGGCGAGCATGCGCTTGACCGACTTCTGGGTCAGTGCCACCAGGTTGCCGAGCACCATCGACGCGACCGCGAGGCCGAAGATGATGGGGCGCCAGTCCAGCGCCATCGCCTGGTACCCGGTATACAGTACCCGCGCGAAGGCGATGAAACCTGCGGTCTTGACCGCGGTGGCCATGAAGGCGGTGACCGGGGTGGGCGCGCCATCGTACACATCCGGCGCCCACATGTGGAACGGCACCGCCGCCACCTTGAAGCCGAATCCGATGATCAGGAACCCGAGGCCCAGCTTGGCCATCATGCTCAGCTCGCCCTGGGAGAACTGGGCCCCGATCTGGGCGAGGTTGGTGCTGCCCGCGGCGCCGTAGGTCAGCGCAATGCCATACAGCAGGAAGCCGGAGGCAAAGGCGCCGATGAGGAAATACTTGAGCCCTGCCTCCGCCGAAAAGGCATTGCCGCGATTGAAGCCGGCCAGGACATAGACCGCGACCGACATCGTCTCGAGCCCGAGGAACAACACGATCAGGTCCTGGGCATTGACCATGAAGAGCATGCCGATTACGGCCAGCAGGACGAGCACGTAGTACTCCGGCGCCACCAGGCGCTCCCGCTCGAGATACCCGAGGGAGGAGAGCACGGCGCCGAAGGAAACCAGGAGGATGAGGGCGGAGCCGAGGAAGCGGAAGCTGTCGAGGGCCACCATCGAGCCCAGTCCCGGTTCGTCGGGGGAGCGCGAGGCCAGCCAGGCGAGGGCGACGGCGGTGAGCCCGAGGCTCACCAGGGTCATGATGCCGGCACGGCGGCTGTCCGCGGGTCCCGCATGGCGCGCGCTGATGAGCAGCACCACGCCGAGCGTGGCGAGCGTCAGGACGGTCTCGGGCAGGAGAGAGAGGACGAGGCCGATGGGGGTGGTGGTATCGATCGCCGGGATCACGGGCGCTCCTCCTGGTTCGGTACGAGCGCGGTCGCCGACGGCCGTTCGAAGCCGGGCTGGACCAGATGGACGTAGCGCCGGGCAGCGGCATCCATCCGGTCGAGCACCGGTTTGGGGTAGAGTCCGAGCCAGATCATGCCGGCGACGAGCGGGAGGACGACGATCAGCTCGCGCGGGGTGAGGTCGTGCAGCTGCTCGTTCTCCGGCCTATCGAGCCGGTTGAACAGCATCCGCTGCAGCGCCCAGAGCATGTAGGCGGCGGCGAAGATCACGCCGGTGGTCGCGATGCCGGTGGCCCAGGGGTAGCGACCGAAGCTGCCGAGGAGGACCAGGAATTCGCCGACGAAGCCGTTCAGCCCCGGCAGCCCGATCGACGCCAGCGCGGTGACGACGAGGATGAGGCTGAACATGGGGATGACGCGGGCGAGGCCGCCATAGTCGGCGATCTCCCGGGTATGCCGCCGTTCGTACAGCATGCCGATGAGCAGGAACAGCGCGCCAGTCGAGAGGCCGTGGCCGATCATGATCAGGAGCGCGCCCTGCACGCTCTGCAGCGTCGCGGCCCAGATGCCGAGCATCACGAAGCCGAGGTGGCTGACTGAACTGTAAGCCACCAGCTTCTTGACGTCGGGCTGGACCAGCGCCACCAGGGCACCGTAGATCACGCCGATGACTGCGCAGCTCACGACGATGGCGGTCACCACCGGGCTCAGCGCCACATCGGGGAAGAACGGCACCGCAAACCGGAGGAAGCCGTAGGTGCCCATCTTCAGCAGAATGCTGGCCAGGATGACACTACCCGCCGTGGGGGCTTCGACGTGCGCATCGGGGAGCCAGGTGTGGAACGGGAACATCGGCACCTTGATGGCGAACGCGAGCGCAAAGGCGAGAAAGAGCCAGGGGGCCAGCGCGCCCATCTGCGGGGCGGCGTTCAGGAAGGCGTCGTAGGCAAACGAGGGCTGCCCGGTCTGGCGCCAGACCTCGAACATCATGACGATGATCGCCACCAGCATGAGCAGCGAGCCCGCCATGGTGTAGATGAAGAACTTCATCGTGGCGTACAGCCGGTTCTTCCCGCCCCAGATCCCGATGATGAAATACATCGGGATGAGCATCATTTCCCAGAAGACGTAGAACAGGAACATGTCGAGGGAGAGGAACACGCCGAGCATGCCGGTGAGCAGGACCAGGAGCAGCGCGTAGTACAGCCGTTCACGCTCGGTGATATAGTGGTAGCTGGCCAGCACGGCGAGCGGCATGATGCCGGTCGAGAGCAGGACCATGAAGAGGGAGATGCCGTCGAGCCCGACGCGGTAGTAGATGCCCCACTCCGCCAGCCATGGTGCGGTGACGCTGAACTGCATGGCGGGGTTGGCGCTGTCGAAGGCCCACCAGAGTCCGAGCGACACGACGAATTCGATGGTGGTGAGGGCGACCGCGGTCTGCTTGGCCCTGGCGACCGGCACGAACGCCACGACCCCTGCCCCGACCAGCGGGAAGAGCAGCAGGAAATTCAGGATCCAGCGATCGTAGGCGATCGAGGTCAGGAACTCGGTCATGCGTCGGCCATTCGGTTCACTTCGAGATGTGGGCGGGCGGGGACGCCCGCCCCTACCCAACGCCGGGCGCTCGGTTCGGGCGGGCGGGGACGCCCGCCCCTACCCACAGGCGGGCACAGAGGCCCGCCCCTACCCATCAACGCCATGAGATCCCTCCAAGCACGAACAGCGCTCCGACGAGGAAGAGCACGACGTAGACCCCCACCTGGCCACTCTGCAGCCGGCTGCCAAGCGATCCCAGCGCCCGGGACAGCCAGGCCGAGCCATTCACGCCGCCACCGTCGATCACTCCCTGGTCCACGGTCTTCCAGAGGAAGGTGCGGGAGAAGCGGGTGAGCGGGTCGACGATGATGCGGTCGTACAGTTCGTCGACGTAGTACTTGTTGTGCAGCACCTTCCAGAAGCCGGTCTCCGGCGCCGCGTGGTGGGCGTCGAGGATCGGGCCCTTGAGTGTGGTGAACCAGCCCAGCGCCAGCCCGAGCAGGGCGAGCGCCACCGCGAGTGCCACCAGCATCGTCTCCGTGGATCCGTGCGGCAGCACCGCCGCGGTGCCCAGCTGCTCGCTTACCCTCTGACCCAGCGCGGTGACGGGTTCGAGCCAGTGGTGCAGCCGTTCAGTGGCGCCGAGGCTGTGGGCAAACTCGGGGAGATTGAGCCAGCCGCCAAACACACTCAGCACGCCCAGCACCAGCAACGGGCCGGTCATGATCCAGGGCGCTTCGTGCAGGTGGGGACGTTCCGCATCGCCGGTGCGGTTGGCGCCAAAGAAGGTCATGGCAACGAGCCGGGCCATGTAGAACGCCGTCAGCAGCGCCGCGACGGCGCCCATGGCCCAGAAGAGGCGGAAGATCGGCTCGTGTTCGCCGCGCCCGAAGGCAAGGGCGAGGATCTCGTCCTTGGAGAAGAATCCGGCAAAGGGCGGGACACCGGCAATGGCCAGCGTGGCCAGGATCATCAGTGTCGCGGTGATGGGCATGTACCTGGCGAGTCCGCCCATGTTGCGCATGTCCTGCGCGTCGTCATGACTGTGGGTGGCGTGATGCGCATGGTGCATCGCGTGAATCACGCTGCCGGCGCCGAGGAAGAGCAGCGCCTTGAAGAAGGCGTGGGTCATGAGGTGAAAAACGCCGGCGGTGATCGCCCCGGTGCCCACGCCCAGGAACATGTAGCCGAGCTGGGAGACGGTGGAGTACGCCAGCACCTTCTTGATATCGTATTGCCGGAGGCCGATCGTCGCGGCAAAAAGCGCGGTCAGCGCGCCAACACCGGCCACGACGGTCTGGCTGGTCGGCGCCAGCGCGAAGAGCAGATTGGACCGGGCGACGAGGTAGACACCCGCCGTGACCATCGTCGCGGCATGGATCAGCGCGGAGACCGGGGTAGGACCGGCCATCGCGTCCGGCAGCCAAGTGTAGAGCGGGATCTGGGCCGACTTGCCGACGCACCCGAGGAAGAGAAAGAGCGTGATGGCGGTAACCAGTGCGCCACTGGCCGGGAG
>JANOFA010001044.1:0-1743 GCA_031413355.1 Gemmatimonadota bacterium
CTTCAGTGCGCTCCGGCTCCACGACGGCTCGGTATACTGGTTCAGTTGTATGAGCTGCGGGGACGGCCAGCGACTTGTGCAAACAGGCTCATCATTCGGGCTGCAGGACGTCAGCGACTAGACGCCTCGAAGGGAATGCCAGCTAACTAGCGCATGCACCAGACGTGGCGCGGCCACGGCCTTGCTTCGGGCAGAGATCTGGTTCACTTTGGCGGACGGTTCCCTGTTCTGCGCCGCGCCACGCAGGTGATGCGCGGGTGTTAGCCCCCAAACAAGGTCGAGGACCCCGAAGCCATGTTTGGCGTTCCCCGCTCCCCTGTCCTCCTGGCACTGATCGCCTTGGCCCTCCTCGTCGCCGGGCTGGACTGGTTGCTTGTCCGCTCGCCCTCCGTCCCGCCAGAGTATCTCGGAATCTGGCAGTCCCCGGAGGCCGGTCTGGAGGTCCAAGAGAATGGCGTCGTGGAGTACTGGCATCGGGAAGGATTGGTGACAACCACGAGCGGCGGCCGCCTGAGGCGGATCGGGGCAGATACGCTCACCTATCGAGTCTTCTTCGTCCCTACGCACCTCCGGATCGATTCTCCACCTCATCGGACAGGTGAGGAGTGGCAACTCACGATTGAAGGCCATTCCCTGACGCGCCAGCCGTAAAGGGCGTGCTTCTTGGGGTGTGAATTCAACCGTGAAGTGCAACGTTCGCCCCGATAGTGCTTGTCGGGGCGTTCACGTAAGCGTCGCATAGCGCTCCTCCGGGGTCTGATAGTGGTGGCGTTTGCGCGGCCGGGTGTTCAGTGCCTTCGCGATGCGAGTGCAGTCCCGCTGCGTCAGGCGACCCATGCTCGCGCCCTTCGGGAGATACTGGCGCAGGAGGCCGTTCGTGTTCTCGTTGGTGCCGCGCTCCCAGGCATGATGCGGGGTCGCGAAGTAGAAGGTCGCCCCGGTGGCCTGCTCGATCCGCGCGTAGTCGTGGAACTCCGTGCCGTTGTCGGCGGTGATGGTGCGCACCGGCTGCCGCTCCCGACGAATGAGCTGAATGGCCCGGCGGGTGACGGCCGCGGTGGTGCGCGCGCTGAGCTTTCCGAGCACCAGATAGCCCGACGTCCGCTCGACGAGACTCAGCACGCAGTGCCGATCGCCGGTACCCAGGACGGTGTCCACCTCCCAGTGGCCACCTTGGCGGCGTGTCTCCACCGACGCGGGGCGGGCGCTGATCGGGCGCTTCCCCGCCATCTGACCGCGCCGCTCATAGCTGCCGTAGCGCTTGCGACGGAACTTCGGCGCCCCGCGGAGGTGGGTGTGCAGCTGGCCCCCGCGGCGCTTGTCCGCCCAGATGTAGCGATAGATCGTCTCGTGGCTGATCTGGAGCACGCCCGACTGGCGAAAGACAGACGCGATCTGCTCGGGGCTCCACTTGAGCACCAGGCGCTCGATGACGAGGGTGAACTCCTCCGGCGTGAACCGCTCGCCCCGGCGGCTCCGCCAGCGCCGTGCGCCGGCGTTGGCCTGGGCCACGGCGGGGCGATAGCTGCCGTCGAGGCGGCTGTTGCGGGCCAGCTCCCGGCCGATGGTGCTCCGGTGCCGGCCCAACGCCCGGGCGATATCGGCGGAGCGGAGCCCGAGTCGCCGCAGGAGGCCGAGGGTATATCTTTCGTCCGCGGTGATCTGTGAGTACATGGGGGCCTTCGTTCTCTTGGAGGAGATCAGAAGGTTACCCGACTGGCAGGTCACCGTACTCTTCTCTGC
>JANOFA010001045.1:0-3002 GCA_031413355.1 Gemmatimonadota bacterium
CGGCACCATGGGGAGGTCCGCCGCCGCACCTGCGTCATCCGGATCTTCCCGCATGAGGCCAGCCTGCAGCGGCTGCTGACCGCCCTGGCCATGGAACAGAACGACCACTGGCGGAGTCAGCGCTGGCTCGTCGCGCCCACCTTCGTGCCGGAGGAGCGCCCCATGCGCCGCACCGCCTGAGCCGCCGCCCAGAGAAGCACACAAGAATCTGCACTTGACCCCGGCGAAGGAAGATTGACATGCCGCCCCGGCATGTTGTTTTTGCCCGACCCGCAGGGTTCCTTTCCGGCGCCGTTGCGCCACCGCCCGCGGCTGTCTGGCGATTCGACGAGGTCACGGTTCCCGGGCGATGTGCCGATACGAAGTGTGGGCGCAGGAGGGGAGCAGGCCGACCGCCAATTCCGGAGTCCAGTGCATGACCAACCGAATCCGCCTGATCATCGTCGCCGTGCTCGTCCTCACTGGCTGCCAGCGGGAGGCTCCCTGCGCGCGGTGCGATACGATCGTCATCGCCGCGACCGGCGAACCCAACTCGATCCTGCCGCCCCTGGTGCAGGAGACCGTTGGCCGCGACATCAGCGATCAGGTGTTCGAGAAGCTGGCGGATCTCGCGCCCGGTGGCGCCCCGATCGATACCGCGGCGTACCGGCCCGGCCTGGCCGCGCGATGGGAGCGGGTGGACCCGCTCACCCTGCGCTTCCACCTCCGCCCGAACGCCCGATGGCAGGATGGCGCGCCGGTCACCGCCGCCGACGTGGTCTTCTCCTTCGCCGCCTTCACCGACTCGCTGCTGGATGCGCCGGCCCGCGGCGCGCTCACCCGCGTGGCCGGCATCACCGCCGAGGATGCTGCCACGGCGCTGGTGCGGTTCAGGCAGCCGTATCCCGAGCAGCTCTACGACGCCACCTTCCATGTGCGGATCTTCCCGGCGCACATCTGGAGCGGGATGGCGCGCGACACATGGGGGGCCGACACCGCGCTGAGCCGGCTGGTCGGAAGCGGTCCCTACCGGATCTCGCGCTGGGAGCGGGGCCAGTCCATCACGCTGGTCGCGGACACGGTCAACGGCCGGCGGACAAAGCTCGGCGCCGCGATCTGGCGATTCGCCGCCGACCCCGAAGCGGCGCTCAACCTCGTGCTCTCGCGGGAGGCCGACCTGATGGAGACCGTCGGGTCTCCGGAGCGCGCCGCCCGGGTCGAGGCCGATTCGGGACTGCATACGCTGCGCTACCCCGCGGCGGTGTACGGCTACCTCGGCTATCAGCTGGGAGGCGGGCGGGCGGGAAGATCGGCGGTAGCGGACGTATTGGTGCGGCGAGCGCTCAACATGGCGGTGGACCGTTCGACTCTCGCCACCGCGATCTACGGCGCGGGCTCCAAGGCGCCCCCGGGGCCGATCTCGCAGATGCTGTGGATCTGGGATGACAGCACCGCAGTGCTGCCCTACGACACCGCGCGCGCCGCCCGCGAGCTGACGGCGGCGGGCTGGATTGCTGCCGCAGACGGCATGCGCCGGAAGGGCGGCCGGCTGCTCTCGCTGGATATCCTGGTGCCCGCGACGAGCCTCGGACGGAAGCGGCTGGCGGAAGCGGTGCAGGAACAGTGGCGCCAGGTCGGGGTCACCGTGACGATCACGCTGGTGGACTTCCCGGTGTTCATGGAGCGGCTGGGCCAGGGGAAGTTCGAGAGCCACATCGGAGCCTGGCTCACCGAGCCGAGCCCACGGGGGCTGGTCGACCAGTGGACGGCGGTGGGGATCGGGCAGCTCAACTACGGTCGCTATGCCAGTCCGGCGTTCGACCGCCTGGTGGAGCAGGCGAGCGCCACCGAGGACCCGCGCGCGGCGCGGCGGACCTGGCGGGCCGCCTTCGACACGCTCAACGCCGATGCTCCGGCGCTGTTTCTCTATGCCCCGGTGAATGTCGCCGCGGTGTCGCGGCGGGTGGAGGGCTTCGTGCTGAATCCCTATTCGTGGTTGAGTGGCTTGCCAGCGGTGAGCCTCAAGCCGGAATGAACTGCCTGACTGGCGGTCGCGGCCGTTACCGGGTCGGGACCGCGAGCGTGGCCGTGAAGGCATCGAGTTTCTTGATCTCCTGCTCGGCGCGGAGTCGTTCAAATGTGGCGCGCGCTTCCTTGGCAAACTCCCGTGCCTCGGTGGTCCGGTCCAGCCGGGCGAGCAACTGGGCGAGGTCGCGCTGGGTGATCGCCACGAGCAACGGCCGGTCCTGCTGAGCTCCGCGCACCATCACATCGCGCAGCTGGGCTTCAGCCTCGGCATGCTTCCCCAGCGCCGCCATCGCACCGGCCAGAATCCGGATGTCCTCGCTCTCCAGCACCGGATCCTGCAGCTCCCGGTGCATCGACAGCGCCCGCTCCGCCTCACGCCGGGCCAGCTCCGGTTCATTCCGCGCCAGCCGAATCTCCGCCCGACCCGCGAGCGCCTGCGCCTTGAGCCGGCGGTCGCCCAGCCGATCCGCCTCGCGAATCGCATTGCCGGCGGCCTGCAGCGCCGCATCGAGGCTGCCCATCTCCCGGTAGGTGATCCCGAGATTGTGGTTGGACTCCGCCAGCCCCGGGCCGTACTGCGAGTGCTGGTAGGCCGCCAATGCGCGGGTATAGGCGCCGACGGCGCGACCGTAGTCGCCCTGCAGGTTGGCGATTATACCGAGGTTGTTGGCGCAGCGACCGACGGTGACGAGGTCACTGTCTTCCAGTGCCTGCTCCTGGGCCCGGGCAAAGAAGTGGGTGGCCTCATGCAGGCCGCCGCGCTCGAGGGCGATGGCGCCGCAGACGTTCGTGGCCCGCAGTTCCAGCGGGCGATCGCCAAGGAGGCGCGCCCGCGAGAGCGCCATCATGGCCCACTGGTGCCCCACCTCGAGATGCCCCAGCCGGGCATTGGCAATGCCGCACAGGACGGCGAGCGTGGGCGACTGCTCCAGCTCCTCCCTCGAGCGCTCGCCCAGATAGGCGAGCAGCTCGGTATAGCGCCCCTTGTCCGCGAG
>JANOFA010001046.1:0-1651 GCA_031413355.1 Gemmatimonadota bacterium
AGTCGCGCGGGTACTGGTGGTGGGTGGTGACGGCACGCTGCACGAAGCCGCCAATGGACTCCTCACTGCCGTCGTGCGGGAGCGGCCCCCGCTCGGCATCGTGTCGAGCGGAACCGGAAACGACTATGCCAAGCTCGCCGGCACCTACCGCCTCACACCGGAAGTGGCGATCGCGCGGCTGGCCCGCGGGACGGTATGTCACCACGACGTTGGCACCGCCTGGGGAGAGTACTTCATCAACGCGGTGGGCATCGGGTTTGACGCCATCGTGGGTGGGCGAGTCAACAGTCTGCAGCGTGGCAGCGGATTGACAGCTTATCTAGCCGCAGTCGGCTGGACCGTCTCGCGATTCAGTGGTTTCCCCGCGCAGGTAGCAGGCGATGATTTCGAATTTGCCGACCGGCTGCTGCTGATCGAGGTCGGGATAGGGCCCTCGGTGGGCGGCGGCTTCAAACTCACCCCCGATGCCGTGGCCGATGACGGCCTCTTCGATGTCTGCGCCATCCGGTCGCTTTCCCGCGCCGGCATCATGCTGAAGGTGCCGCTGACGCTGTTCGGCTGGCACACCCGGCTCCGCGATGTGCGGATGTTCCGAACCAGGGGAATCACCGTGGAGTCGACGGACGGCATGCCGCTGCAGGCCCAATTCGATGGTGAGCTTCGCGCGACGGATCACCGCATGGAGATCCGCATGCTGCCCGGCGCTCTCCCGGTCCTGACCACCGGATGACCGCGTCCCGCCACAACTTTGCCAGCGACAACAATGCCGGGGTGCATCCGGAAGTGCTCGCGGCCATCGTGCGGGTGAACGAGGGACATGTCCCCGCCTACGGCCGCGATCCCGTCACCGCCCAGGCCGAGGAGCTGTTCCGCGCCCACTTCGGCCCGGACACCCGCGCCTGGTTCGTCTTCAACGGCACGGCGGCGAATGTGCTCGGCATCGAAGCGACCGCGCGGCCGTACCAGGCGGTCATCTGTGCCGAGGGTGCGCACATTCAGGTTGATGAATGTGGCGCGCCGGAGCGCTACAGCGGGTGCAAGCTGCTCACCTGCCGCACCCCCGACGGCAAGCTGCGCCCCGAGTATCTCGAGCGGCACCTGCAGGGGGTGGGCGACATGCATCGGGTGCAGCCCAGGCTGGTGTCCATCAGCCAGTCAACTGAGCTGGGCACCGTGTACACCGTCGAGGAGATCGAGGCGCTGGCCACCTGGGCCCACGGGCATGGACTGCTGCTGCACGTCGACGGCGCACGGCTGGCCAACGCGGCTGCGTCGCTGGGCGTGCCGTTCCGGAAATTCACCACCGCCGCAGGTGTCGACCTGGTCTCGTTCGGCGGCACCAAGAACGGGGCGATGGGTGCCGAGGCGATTCTCTTCCTCAACGGCTGCGACCCAGCCGACTTCCCCTTCATCCGGAAGCAGGGGATGCAGCTCGGCTCCAAGATGCGCTTTCTGTCGGCCCAGTTCCTGGCCCTGCTGGAGGGGGATCTCTGGCGCCGCAACGCGGAGCATGCCAATCGCATGGCGCGCCTGCTGGCCGAGCGGGTGGAACGGATTCCCGGCGTCACGATCACCCAGCGCGTCGAGGCGAATGGGGTGTTCGCCACGGTGCCAGCCGAACATATTCCCGCGCTGCAGGAGCGGGCTTTCT
>JANOFA010001047.1:0-5232 GCA_031413355.1 Gemmatimonadota bacterium
GCGCGCGGCTGTGCCGCGCTCGACCACTGCCACCATGCTGGCGCGCAGCCCCTCGAGCTGGGCGCGGGTCAGTCTCAGGTCGTAGCTCACCGCACTGTCGGGCCGTACCAGGTAGGGGGTCGGCGTCTTGCCGTCGCCGGCGAGTGCGGCAAAGAACCGGACCATGTTGATCAGGGTCTGGGTGTTCTCTCCCTGGCCGATCGACAGGTTGAGTACCGCCGCGTTGCTCCAGCCGCGCGGACCATACTGCTCATTGTAGTAGCTGATGGCCGGGGGCCAGATGGGCGTGACCTCGTTCACGAGGTCGATATGGGTCCGTTCGCGGAACCCCATCCGGACCCCGTCGGCCAGGATCTCCGCCAGCTGAATGCGCAGGCCGAGCTGGTAGAAATACACATCGCAGCTCCCCGAGATGGCACCTTCGAGGTCGAGCGACCCATGGCCGCGCTTGTTCCAGCACTTGAAGTAGCGATTGCCGTATTGCATGCCGCCGGTGCAGGGCGTTGGCATGCGGGTGTGCATATCGACCAGGCCGCGGTTGAGTGCCATCGCGGCGGTCGCCAGTTTGAAGGGGGAGCCCGGCGGGTACTTCACCTGCAGCGCACGATTGAGCAGCGGCAGCGTGGGATCCCCGTTGAGCCGGCGCCATTCCGCCGAGGAAATGCCACCGATGAACGCGTTGGGATCGTAGGCCGGGGTGGAGTAGAGTGCGCGGATCTCGCCCTTGGGCGTCATCGCGATCATCGCGCCCGCCTGGCCCTTGGGCCAGATACTGTCGATGAAGAACTGCAGGTCGAGGTCGATCGTGGTCTCGAGGTTGCGGCCCGCCACCGACGGCAGGGGCAACGCCGCCCCCTGCTCCCGCACCAGTCGCCCGCGCGCATCCACTTCGATGTACCGCATCCCGGGGAGGCCGCGCAGCGTGTCATCGTATTCCTGCTCCAGACCGGAGCGCCCGACGACGGAGCCCAGCCGGGCCCCGGAATAGCGCTTGGCATCGAGGTCGGTCTGGGTCACCTCGCCGACATAGCCGACCAGATGGGCGACGGCGGTTCCCCGGGGGTAGATCCGCCGCGGCTCCGTCTGGACCACCAGGCCGGGCAGGATCGGACGGTGTTCTTCCAGCCGCGCCACCGCTTCCCGTGATGCGTTCCCCAAGACGAGTGCCGGCTGATAGCGGGCTTGCAAGTAGCGGTTGACGACCGCCTCCAGGTCGGCGGAGTCGAGCGGGACGACGCTACGGAAGCGCTCGAGGACCTGGCGCAGCGAGTCGGTGGAGGAGGCAAGCAGGGCGACGGAGAAGCCCGGGACCGTTTCGGCGATCACCTGGCCCCGTCGATCGTAAATCGTACCGCGAGCGGGTTGCAGCGGCACCGGCCGGAGCCGGTTGTTCTCCGCCCGGAGCCGGTACCGGTCATTCTGGAGGATCTGGGTGCGGAAGAAGGCGCCGAGGAGCACGAGGAACGCAACCCCGAGCACCAGGCGCGCATGGATCGAACGCTCCCGCATCCGGGTCGGATGGAACTCCCTCATCCCTCGATCCGGATGTCGAGCCAGCGCTGGAACAGCACCAGCACCAGCGTCGCCGTCAGCGCGGTGGTCAGCGCCTGCAGCGGCGCCCAGATGAAGAGCTGACTCGCGAGGCTGCTGGTCCCGGCCCCGCTCGCCAGCAGCTGGATGGCATTCCGCAGCCACACGCCGAGGGCAATGACCAGCCCGTTGACAAAGAGGTTATCGGGGAAGAACACCGCCCTGCCCCAGGCGGCGAGGTAGCCGACCACAGTGTGGGCGAGTGCGCCAGCGCCCACCCGGGCGGGTGCCATCGCATCACCGGCCAGGCCGACGAGGAACCCCGCCACCGCGGCCGCACCCGGCCGGCTGCGGATCGCGAAGAGCAACAGAGCGACCAGCAGGAAATCGGGGGCCACCGAGGGCATCCCCAGCCGGGGCCGGAGCGCGAACTGCAGCACGACCAGCAGCCCCAGCACGCTCCAGAGTCGACCCCGCTCGCCCCGGATCGCGATCACGGCACACTGTCTCCGGTGAAGAATCGGGCGAGGCTGGTATCGGTCATGCCCAATAGCACGAGCACCTGCGTCGCTGCCTCCGGGCTGGCCGCGGGATGCAGGACGTAGATCCGCTCCCAGCCGGTCTCTTCCTGCGCCTGACCGACGACGGTCCCGACCGGGATGCCGGGTGGATAGACCCCGCCGAGGCCCGAGGTCACGACAAGCGTGCCGTTGGGTACCGAGTCCCGGATGGCGACGCCGCGGAGCTGGAGCAGCTGGTTGCTGCCGGTCACCTGCACCGCCGCCCGCACCACCCCGAAAACACCAGCCGACAGGGCAAAGGCACTGGCCCGGAATTCAGGATGGGCCCAGGTCATCGCCAGGCTGCGCTCCGGATCCACCGTGCGCACCACCCCCAGCAGACCGTCCGGACCGATCACCGGGGAAAACTCCCGGACGCCCTGCCGCCGGCCGATCGACAGCAACAGGGTCCGTCCGTCAGTGGGCCCGGACTGGTGCAGGACCTCGGCGGCGCGATACGGAATCGTCAGACGGGCGCCCAGACTCAACAGGCTGCGCAGGCGCTGGTTCTCGGAGCGGAGGGCGGGAAGGAACTGGGCGGCGTAGGAGGCCGAGTCGCGCTGGGCCCGCAGGGCATCGAAGGAAGCGCGACTGGTGCGGGAGGCCTCGGACCACCCCTGGATCCAGAGGAAGGGCACCAGGACGGAGCGGCGGACGGCCCCGGCAGCGGCGTCCCCCCAGGCGGGTCGCGCCAGCATCAGCGCCGACAGCAGGACGCAGACGGCGAAAAGGGCGGTGTCCCGCCGGGACAGCGTGCGGTCCGACCGGGGAGGCATTTAGCGGTACAGGACGCTCTGGTATTTCTCGTAATCGTCGAGGATCCGGCCCGCGCCGCGCACGACGCATGTCAGCGGATCCTCATCCACGTGGATCGGAAGCCCGGTTTCCTGCGCCAGCAGAATGTCGAGACCACGAATCAGGGCGCCGCCGCCGGTCATGATGATCCCCCGGTCGACGATGTCGCTCGCCAGTTCCGGCGGGGTGATTTCCAGCGCGCGGCGCACGGCATCAACGATCTGCTGGATCGGTTCCTGCACCGCCTCGCGGATCTCGCTCGAATGGACCCGCACCGTCTTCGGGATGCCCGAGACGAGGTCGCGGCCCTTCACTTCCATCTCGCGTTCGTCGCCCGTCGGGGCGGCGGAGCCGATCTTCACCTTGATCGACTCGGCGGTGGGCTCCCCGATGAGCAGGTTGTAGTTCTTCCGCATGAACTGCACGATCGCCTGGTCCAGCTCATCGCCGCCGACCCGAATCGAGGTATCGGAGACGATGCCTGACAAGGCGATGACCGCGATCTCCGTCGTCCCGCCGCCGATGTCGATCACCATGTTGCCGGTGGGCGTCTCCACCGGCAGCCCGACCCCGATCGCGGCCGCCATCGGTTCCGCGACCATGTCGACCTGCTTGGCCCCGGCGGTTTCGGCCGAATCGCGCACCGCGCGGCGCTCCACCTCGGTGATGCCGGACGGGACGCAGACGATGACTTTCGGCCGGACCCGGAAGACATGCTTGTCGATGATCGTCTTGAGGAAATGGCGCAGCATCTTTTCAGTGACATCGAAGTCCGCGATGACGCCATCCTTGAGCGGACGCACGGCCAGAATGCCATCCGGCGTGCGGCCGAGCATGCGCTTGGCGTCAAGCCCGATGCCCTTGATCTTGCCGGTCGCCTTCTCGATGGCCACAACGGACGGTTCGTTAAGCACGATGCCTTCGCCCTTGACATAGATCAGGGTGTTGGCCGTACCAAGGTCCACCGCGATCTCATTCGCGGGAAGAAACGACCCGAATTTTGGCAAGGAAAACTTCATCGAGACGCCGGAGGAAGCGGAATGTCGGCAAAGGTAACGATGGCCCTAAGAGGGGACAAGACGGTGACTTAGGCGACGTGGTGCTGCAGCGCCCGGCCGGCCGCCGAGGTGTGACCACGATCACCAGAACCACCCGCCTGACGGCTGGCTCCCCACCCGCCGGTGGTTGGCCCGCTACCGCCCGGTCGACCCGAAGCCACCTTCACCCCGGCTGGTCGGGGGCAGCTCGGTCACCTCACGGAACGCAGCCTGCTCCACCCGCGCAAAGACCAGCTGCCCGATCCGCATGCCCCGGGTGACCGCAAACGGCTCCGACCCGAGATTCACCAGTGCGACCATCAGTTCGCCCCGGTAGTCGCTGTCGATCGTCGCCGGGCTGTTGGGGAGGGTAATCCCGTGCTTGAGGGCCAGCCCCGAACGCGGTCGGATCTGGCATTCATAGCCCAACGGAATCGCAATGGCGAAGCCGGTGCGGAACAGCCGGCGCTCGAGCGGCGCCAGGGTTCCCTCCTCCGCACTCGCGACGTCCAGCCCGGCCGATCCCGGGGTGGCTGGGGTCGGGACTGGGAGGCCGGCGCCGTGGGGCAGGCGGGTGAAGAGGATGTCGAGCATGGGTTTGTGGGCGGTAGGCGGTGGACGGGAACGAGGCGATAGGCGATAGGCGCGAGGCGGCAGGCGCAGGGACTACGCGGAACGGGCATGGTGCCGACGCTTCCGCTTTCTCGCCATCGCCCAGCGCCACTCGCCCACTAGAGCAGCGTTTCGACTCCGACCAGCGGCAGGCCAAAGGCCTCAGCGACGCCGGGATACACCACCTGCCCTTCAACCACGTTCAGGCCCAGCATCAGTGCCCGGTCATCCTTGCATGCCTTTTTCCAGCCGTCCCGTGCCAGACGCAGGCCGTAGGGCAGGGTGGCATTCGTTAGCGCGAGGGTCGAGGTGCGGGGCACACCACCGGGCATGTTGGCCACGGCGTAATGCAGGATGCCGTCAACGAAGTAGGTCGGATTCTCATGGGTGGTGGGCTTGATGGTCTCGACGCAGCCCCCCTGGTCCACCGCGACGTCCACGATGACGGAGCCGGGTTTCATGATCTTGAGGTCTTCCCGCTTGACCAGATGTGGCGCCTTGGCGCCGGGGAGCAGCACCGCACCCACGACGAGGTCGGCCCGGCGGATCGCCTCGAGGATATTGTGCCGGTTGGAGTAGATCGTAGTCACGTTGGCCGGCAGCACATCGGCCAGGTACCGCAGCCGGTCGAGCGAAATATCGAGGATGATCACCCGGGCACCGAGGCCGGCGGCCATCTTCGCCGCATTGATGCCGAC
>JANOFA010001048.1:0-1703 GCA_031413355.1 Gemmatimonadota bacterium
CCGCGACGTTGACAGCGGGCGGCAGGCGGCGCTCCTCGGTCCACGCGACTCCCAGTGCGTTGGTGTCGCCGACCCTGGGAGCGAGCCGATCCAGCACCTGGCCCAGATAGCGCACCGCCATGGCGACCTTGAGCAGGTTCCGCGGATCTTCCTCCGTAATACGCTTGATCCACCGATTGGCGAAGCGGACGTGGGTCACCTCGTCGGCCAGAATCCCCTCCAGCAGCTCCGCGGTTTCATCGTCGCCGGCCTCGCGCCACCGGTTGCGCATGGTGCCGAGGATGTCGATCAGCCCCGCCTCGAAGGTGCGGTTCTGCACCGCGAGCCGACCGGGGAGATCGTCGAGCATGAGGGTGACCCCCCACTCGAAGTTGGCGACGGGGAAGTCGCCCTTGGCGCCCTGCAGTTCCTTGAGCCGGCGCAGCAGGAGGCTCGCATGGCGGGACTCGTCGGCCACTTGCCGTGCCAGCGACATCCGCAGATCCCACGAGGCGTCGGGAAAATCGACCAGGCAGCGGGCCGCAATCTCGATGGCCCCGGTCTCGTTGTTCATGTGCCGGTGCAGCCGCTCGCGCCGCGAGATCGGCGACATGTCGGGCCAGTCCTGCAGCTCGTCATCGCTCTGGACCACAGTGAAGCAGGGCTCGCGTGCCGGGTCCGCAACCAGCACGACACCCTTGACCGTCTTGGTCTGCTCACCCGCGCCGCTCATGTGACGGGCACTGCAGTCCGGCCGGCGGCGCGACCGGCAACGTAGTCCGCCTCGGCCCGCGCCAGCGCGGCGATCCTCGCCGGCCAGCCGGCGTCGGTGAGCTTCAGGTCGGGGCGAATGGCGGGGAAAGCCGCGCGATCGACCCTGATGCGGGCGAAGTCGAACTGGATCCGCTCCAGGATGCGCACCGTGGGCTCATCATTGAGCAGATCGGTGCGGCTGATGTACTCGCGGTAGCGCGCCTCGAGGTCGGGCAGGATGCCGTCGTGAAAACCGGTGAGCCGTTCCATGGTGCCGGTGGCGCTGGCCATCGTCTGCAGCACTTTCAGATAGCCATCGGCGGGGTGCAGCGACCACTGCATCGGGGAGCGCAATTCTCCCGTGCGCCGGCCCAGCCAGTCGGCGTGCTGGGCGAAGTCCCACACCTGGCGGCCGAAGAAGACCTTGGCCTCCAGCTCCGGCGTGGTGGGGATCCACCGGGCCAGGGTCTCCATCAGGTAGACCGAGATGAACCGGAAGGTCCCTACCCGGTCCGCCTTCTGTCTGATCGTCTCGCCCATTATTCCTCCAGAGATCGGGCCAGCAGCTCCGCCGTCGCTTCGGGCGGACCCAGTTCGAGCAGGACAGCGGGCACCGCGGTCACGAGCCGCAGCAGGTCACGCATGGCGTGCATCGGCGGCCGACCCCAGAGCGAGGCGCCGAGCGGCGTGAGCGCGCCTAACAGTTCCCGTGCGGCGGGCGCCGGGTCAAGCCGCGCAACCGGTCCTTTCCCCCGCAGGAACACCAGCCGCCGGAGCGGCAGCGATTCCGCCGGTTTCGGGAACAGCTCGCCCGCAAAGGCGCGACGCCGACTAGTCCCGTCGGGAAATGGCTCATAGGGCGCCTGTTCCCGATCGAGCGCTGCCCCCACCGCCGCGAGGCTTTACGTGAAGTCGTGTCTTGCCGCGATCCGCGAGACCAAGGCGGTGAAGGCGCTGGCGCACATCACCGG
>JANOFA010001049.1:0-1128 GCA_031413355.1 Gemmatimonadota bacterium
AAGATCGAAACGCCGTCGAGCAGGATCTCTCCCTCGTAGCGATGGGTCGGAATGAGATCGTGCAGCCGGTTGATCGACCGCAGGAACGTGGACTTGCCGCAGCCCGAAGGTCCGATGATCGCCGTCACCGCCTTGCGCGGGATGTCGAGGTTGATCCCCTTGAGCACGGGGTCGCCGGGGCCGTAGGCAAAGCGGAAGTTACGGGCCGCCAGTGCGGTCGTCGTCGGCTCCCGCGGTGTGGCGGAGGCTTGGCGCGGCGTGAGGGTCGTGCGGAGCAGGGGGATCGCCGCGGGCCCGGTCATTCCGGCGGGCATGACCTGGGCGGCGGGCACGATGGGCCGCGGAGCTGGGTTGGTCGTCATGGTCATCCGAATCGTCCCGTGATGTAGGCCTCGGTCTGTTCCTGCTTCGGGGCGGTGAAGATCTGCCGAGTCGGGCCGGTCTCGATCATCTGGCCCATATAGAAGAACGTGGTCGTGTCGCTCACCCGTGCCGCCTGCTGCATGTTGTGGGTCACGATCACGATGGTGAAGTCCCGCTTGAGCTCGAAGACCAGCTCCTCGATGCGCTGGGTGCCGCCCGGATCCAGGGAGGCGGTTGGCTCGTCCAGCAGTACCACCTCCGGCTTCGGCGCGATCGTCCGCGCGATGCACAGCCGTTGCTGCTGCCCGCCGGAGAGCGCCAGCGCGCTGCCGCGCAGGCGGTCCTTCACCTCCTCCCACAGCGCCGCCTGCCGCAGCGACTGCTCCACCACGACATCCAGTTCACCCTTCGGCAGGCGCGCGTTGATGCGCAGGCCCGCCGCCACGTTGTCGTAGATTGACATGGTGGGGAAGGGGGTCGGCTTCTGGAATACCATGCCGATCCGCCGGCGCAGCTGCATCGGACTGACCTTTGCGCCGTAGATGTCCTCGCCGTCGAGCGTCACCCGGCCGGTGATCCAGCCCCCCTCCGAGAGCTCGTGCATCCGGTTCAGGGTCCGCAGATAGGTTGACTTGCCGCAGCCAGAGGGACCGATCAGCGCGTTGACCGTGTTGGCCGAAAAGCTGAGCGACACATCCTTCACCGCGGTGAATTTGCCGTACATCGCGGTCAGGTGGTCGGTCGAGAGGTGCTGGGCGGGCTCAG
>JANOFA010001050.1:0-3865 GCA_031413355.1 Gemmatimonadota bacterium
TTCCGAGATTTATTCTCAACTACGCGGCGAAATTGCCAAAGTCATCGTCGGCCAGGAAGCAGTCTTCGCCGGATGGCATCCAGCAGCGGAAGGCGCCCCTCCCGCGCCAGCCGATCGCGGAGCGATTCACCCTCGACATAGGGCATGACGTAGAAGAGGAAACCGCTGGCGCCCGGTGCATCGGCCCCGGCCACGGCGCCGGAATCCAGCAGCGGCAGGATGTGGGGGTGCTGCAGCTGGGCCGCGATCTCGATCTCGCGCTGGAACCGCTCGGCGCCGAGCGCGGCGGCGAGTTCCGGACGCAACACCATCACCGCCACTCTGCGGCGGTGCTTCACGTCCTCGGCGAGATAGACCGTCGCCATCCCACCCACGCCAAGGACCCGCTCCAGTTTGTAGCGGTCGGCGAGGGCGGCGGCGAGGTGCTGGGGGACGGACATGGAAGGGTTAGATAAGTCTCGCCGAGCGGGTTGGGAAGGGGGAGCTGGCAGCCATCAGGTGGCAGCCAACGACCGTTGGCACTGAGTGCTGTCATCCTGAGGCGCGCAGCGCCGAAGGATCCCTTCAGGTCGAAGCAGTGCCCCAGGTGCGGCACCGGGGCGAAGCGATTTCTCGCGTACGCCCGGGATGACCGCAGTCGCTGACGGCTGCTGCCTGATTCCCTCCCCCTTGCGCGGCCCCCCCCCCCCACGGGTTATGGTCGAACGGACCCCCGCAGCATCGCTGTGTGCCCTGCCGCACACCCTCCGTCCCCGTGAACATCCATGTTACACTCTGGCGTTGGTTTCCCCTCTGCCCGGAGCGGCCGCATGCTGACCGTCCTCGCCCTCACCGTCTGTGGCTTCTCGGGACTCGGCTGCACCGACGAGGAGCTGACCGCCCCGCGGCGCGCAGTGCAGGAGGCGACGGCCAATACGCTCGTCGTCTCCGATTCGCTTTGCGCCAAGATGCAGTTCACCATCACCAGCGCGACGGCGGTGACCACCGCCTTCCCCAACCGCACCACCTGCGGCGCCGCGGGGCTGGTGCTGATCCGGGGGCAGGCGGCGACGTGGGCCCAGAGTCCCAACCGGCGGCTCACGCTCTATGTGCGGCTGCTCAACACAAGCGGCCAGACGCTGCAGCTCCCTGTCCGGCTCTATCTCCCCCCCACCGGCATCACGGTGGTGGCACCGTCGGGTACGCCGGCATCCAAGGTGGTGCCACTCGGGCCGGACAGTGTGGAGGCGGGCGGAGGGAAGATCTGGTTCGTGGGCGGGAGCGGAACGCTGGCGGCCAACGACTCGACCGTGCAGGACACGATCCGGGTCAATGTGATGAGCCCGGTGACGCAGGTGCGGTTTCAGTTTCAGGCGAGTGCGCAGACGCAAAGCATCGGATTGCCACCTGTTCCGACAAGCATGAACCTTCCGAGTGACTCGACGTTCACTCTCTTGTACTCCGGTGCCAACGGATCGCGCTACTACCGCCGCATTGTTGGGGTCGTGTTCGATGACACAACGAGCGGTGCCAAGATTCTCCAAGTATTGCAGCAGTTTGGGGCGACAATTACTGGGGGTCTTCCAAACGAGGCAGCACATGGTGCCTACGTCATCACCATTCCAGACCCGGGCTCAACGTCCGGCGACCTTGACTCAATTCGAAATGCGATTGCAGGGGCCGGAGGGGTGCGCTACGTATTCCCCATTCCCTATCGCGGAATCTTCGACGCGCGAGCGCGTTTTCCGACCGATGGACAAGGGAGTCTGCGGGCAGATTGGTTCACGACACCATCAGGACAGCTCTCGGGTTGGCGTGCAGTGCGCGCGCCCCTGGCATGGGGCTGTGAAACCGGGCTCTACGGGTCTTCGCCAGTTCGGATCGGAATAGTCGATTTCAATTTCGATGCTGGGCATCCAGACCTGGTTGGGAGCGCGACTGTTGTGCTCCCTCGCCCGGCCGATTCTACCAGCACCAGCTCCGCACTAACTGATCCGTCGCCCGATCCTGCTTCTGGCGCCACAGTAGGGGCGGTCTACCGCACCCACGGCACTGCCGTAGCCGGAATTGTAGCTGCTCGGGGAGACAATGCAGCCGGAATCGCGGGCATGGTATGGAAGGCAAACCTGAGCCTGTTCGCATACGGTCGCGGGAACACCGACGTTGTCATTGATCCCACCAGTTACTGGGCCACTACGGTGGTGGACAGTGCGATCAAACTTGGCGTGCGGATTCTGACGACCTCGAATGCACCTGCGGGAGACTCCACCGCAACGATTAGACTTGAAGAGGCACTGGCCAAGTTTCTTCAGGTCAGTGTGAAGAACATCTTTGTGCTGCCCACTCCGAACTACAATTTCACACTCTCGATTGCTCAGCTCGCTACAACGGTCGATGGGAGAACCACTCCCATGGACCGAGCTGCTGCACGCCTTTTCACTCGCTTTCCAGGGCAAGTGATCTTCGTTGCTGGCACTAACGGGTCTGGAGGCTTCTGCTCAGGCGGCGCCGTGTGGACTGGCCCGTCACAAGTCGCAGCGCCCGCCGTCGGCGTCAAGACACTTGCCCGACGATCCGACTTCACGACAGGCACTATTGTCAGGAGCGGAACTTCCTACGCCGGACCATTTGTCGCTGGACTCGCGGCGGCGCTTGTTTCCATGGACAGTTCACTATCGGGAAGTGATGTCACGTCATACATCACACGAGGCAATACTGTTTCACGCATTGATCCTCTCACGGGGCAGCCGACTACACCCTCCCCACTTGGTGGGGGACCTGCAGGATTTCACGAACTCGACGCCTACGGCGCGCTCTCACTGCTGTCAAAAGAACGGAGAGGGACACCTGTGTGCGGCTTTCCGGTCTACCTCGAGGGATCGTCGGCCGGACCCTACGTTCTGTTGACTCGCAATGGATCGAACGCCGATACGATTCCGTTGTCTGCCACTGCCCCGCGTCCCGTCGGCTTGTCGGTCGCGCAGGGTGGCAGGTTGCTCGCGGTCGGCGGTGACGAATGGGCTCTGACGACGAATCAATGGGCGATCCGTCGAACCATCCCCGGAGTGAAGGTTCGCACCTATCTGGAAAAAGACACGGTTGATTCGCCAGATGCCCCAGAAGTTGGCTCAACCTACACCATTCGGGGAAGTCGCTGGGGTGTGAGCGGTACTACTCTCAACCTAACGACGATCACATCATCAGCAGGTCCTCTAGGCGCCGAATTTTCACCTGACGCGGCCTTCGTGGTTTTCTCAGCGAGCGGCTTGAGTTGCCTTGGCAATGTGGACGTATCTTGGCTTCTCACACTTCCCAATGGACCACTTCAACCTCTTGTGACCAAACCCTGCAGCACGTTCGGGGCGGTTCCCTTGGATGCGGTATGGGATCCGGCCGGACTCAGGTTCATCCTTGCGAAGATAAATGGGACAACCCCAGGATCTTCGACCTTCATCCCCATGCGGATCGTGGGTGGTGTGGCTCAGCCGGACGGCATTACGGCGACGATTTCAGGGCGTTCAGTAACTCCGTTTTACAGTGCTCAGAACGCGAACCATTCAACCGACCCGAGCGGGGTCACGGCAACGTGGTCTGAGCTGGATGACGTGGGCAATTGTTTTGTCACGACTCGGTTGGCTACTGGCACATTCGCCGTTCTCTCGGAGAGGTCTTTTCCACAGAATGCTCCGTTCTTTCTCGTCGACTGCATGGCCCCGTTGCAGACTCTTCGTAGGGCAGCCGCAGGCAGGTAGGGCACCACCGATCGCGCGGCAATTTCACGTTTTCCGCACCCAAACACCCGGGGCCAGCGCCTTCCCAGGCGCTGGCCCCGACGCGTTACGGAGATGGTGGCGGGGTGGGGGCCGCATGGCGTAGGGGCCGCCCA
>JANOFA010001051.1:0-6120 GCA_031413355.1 Gemmatimonadota bacterium
CCGGTGCCTGCCAGCGGGCGGAGGTGAGCAGGCCCTGGGCGATGTCGCCTGCGCGACGGGCCTCGGTGAGGATCAGCTCGAGGTCTTCCCGCAACTGGCGCAGCGGCACACCCGCGCCGGCGAACTCGGCGGGGGGACCCCATCCGTCGCGGCTGGTGCTCGCTGGCGCCCCGGGCATTCCGGGGCGGGGCCAGAAGGCGAGGATGGACTGGGCGCTGGCAACGATAGTGGCGAGTGGATTGGACAGTTCGTGGGCAATGCTCGAGGCCATGTGCCCGATCAGCGAGAGCTTGTCCCGCTGGATCCCGTCCAGCAGGGCAGGGCTCTCGGGACGGACCGGCCCTGCCTCAGGCGTGGACACCGTCAACGGAGCCGGAGGGACCATGCCGGGCCCCCGGGTGGAAGGCAGCGTCGATCGTGGCCCGGTCGGTGCGCCCACTCGGCATCACGGCGTCGGGATTGAACGCGAGATGCGGGGAAGATTGCGGCTGGCGCCCTAGGAGTCCTGCTCATCGCGCACCCGACGGGCGACCGTGTCGCGCACCTGGGCAGTGTCGTAGAATCCGGAGGTCAGGCGCTGCAGAATGTCCCGCAGGCGACTGGTGGAGAGCCCCGAGGCGCTGGCCCCCTCATGGGCTGCACCGGCGGCGCGGGCTTCGTCCGACAGTTGGATGTGGTCGCCGGTGGTGCGCTCGGGGCCCCGGCTGTCGCGCCTGGGAACGCCGATGCGCACGTCGCCACCCTGGCGCACTTCCTTGCCGCTACCCGGTTCGGGGCGCGGACCGGAGAGCGGCTTCGGGGCAGTCGGATCGATGCTCATGGTTTCACTCGATTGGGTGTGGCCACTTTACCGGCCGGCTGCTCCGGTGCGGCCATCAGTTTGCGCAGCATCTCGGGGGAGAGCTGCAGTTCCACGGCCTTGCCGCTCGCGAGTGCCCGTGCCGAGTCCGACAGCTGTACCACATCCTGGCGAGCTGCCGCCGGCCGGCCACTGTCGGGCCCGGCTGAGCTGCGCCCCCCGAAGTACTTCGCCGGGGGGAGACTGCGCTCCGCCCCGCTGCCTGCGACTGCCTCGATCGTTGCCATGTGATCTCCCAGGTCCGGTTCCCTCTACCCGGCAGTATCGACCGGGCGACCGGAAACTTGAGTCCCTACCCCCGCCTATCCACCGAGCTGACCGGCTCCTCCGGATCCAGCCCCTGAAGCTCCCTCCCCACCACATCCCGCCGGGCACGGACCTCCCGGATCAGCCGCATGAGCGCTGTACTCGTGGCACGGCCATCGGCCATGGTCGTGGCAACCATCGCGCGGAGCGCATCAGCTCTCGGGCCCACTGCCTGGCCCAGCCCGGCGGTCCCGGCCCGGATGTCCTCCGCACCCCGTTCCAGTCCGGGGAGCAGGTCGTCCGCCGCGCCCGTCAAATCAGTGAGCATCGTGAGATCCTCGTTCGGGAGTACCGCCCGCTCGGCATCGGTCAGGGCGGCAAGGCGGCGATAGCCGGCCCGCTGCTGGTCGAGCCCGATGACCGCCGTGCGAAAGCCGGACTCCGAGAGGTCGCTCATGCGGGATTCGCGACCACTTCGCCGGCCAGTACCTCGGTTGCGGCCTGGTCCCAGGCCTGGTGCAGCTCGGTCACCAGCTGGATCAGGCGATCGAGCCGGCCGATATCGCCCCGAATCCCGACCGCGACGATCTCCGACAGGAACCACGCATAGAGTGCCACGAGGTTCTCGGCGAGTCCGCCACCGGCATCTCGATCCAGTGTCACCAGCAGCTCATTGACGATAGCCTGGGCCTTGCACAGGCTCTTGCCGAGTGGCTCGAATTCCCGGGCATTGAGCTGGTGGCGGCTGAGCCGCAACGTCGCCAGCAGGTGCGAGTAGACCAGCACCAGCCGACGGGGCGCCGGGAGCGTGAGCACTTCGACCTGGTTGTAGCAATCGATGCTGCGACGGTTCATGAGATGGCGACTCCGGTCCAGCGCGTGGAGGACGTGGGGCGCGACCGCTTCCGCTTTCCACTATCGGCGCGGCTGGCGCTGACTGTAGGGCGCACCGTGCCCGCACGCGCGATCCGGCGGACCACCGCCACCAGCCGGCGCGCGGCGGAGACGTTGGTGCGGAACTGATCCCTGACGCTTGCGCCGGCCGCCGCATTCCAGGTCGACGGATCTCGCCGCAGCAGTGCCTCCAGGGCGGTCGGGTCGCGGGCGACAGGGGTGTCGGCGTACCGGTCATACCACGCCTCGTCCTCGAAGGGGTAGTAGACCGCCACCGGCACGCCGAGTGCGGCGGCGCTGAATACCGACGTGCTCTTGGTCCCGATCACCGCCTCGGCGAATGCAACCACCTCCCACATGTTCACCCGGTCGACCTGAATGGTGACGTTGGTGACACCGAGCGTGCGGCACAGCTCGGCGAGGCGTGCCTCCGAGTCGTAGAATGGATGACCCTTCAGGACGATTGGCACATCGGGACGCGCCGCCCGCAGCGCGGGCAGCACGTCGGAGAGGAAACGGGTCCCCTGGTCGTAAGGCAGTTCCGCGGTATCGGAGCTCGAGCCGGTGGCGAGCACCACCCAGGGGCGACCGGCCTTCGGCTGAGCAGCGCGGCGCCGCGCCGCTTCCCGCGCGATCGGCGCCGTGCCCTGCGGCCAGCCGATGACATGGGTCGGGCGGGTGAGGCCCCAGTCCGCCAGCTCGCCCGAGACGGCTCGGCTCCAGGTCAGGGTGTGATCCGCGACAAGATGATTGCGGTCGCCCCGGCCAGCGGGACGATGAGCGTGATAGGCGCCGTGCTGCATCAGGATCGTGGGAATGCCGAGCGACTGGCAGGCCAGCATCCGGGTCCGCATGTGCGGCAGGAAATCCTGCGCGCCGAGCAGGGCGCGGACGTTTCCGGCCCGGTAGGCAGCCAGGGTCCAGTGCAGCGATTCGCGGAGCCAGGGCTGGTAGGTGATGAAGAGATGTTCGCACAGCTCCCGCTCCCATGGGGCGGGGGTGATGCCGGTCAGCATGGGCCACTCCGGTGCCACCAGCGGCCGCGCCGGTCCGACGGGCGCAGCGTCCAACGTGGGGCCATCAAAGGGCCAGGGATCGCGGTGATCCATTGCGATGCGCAGGTCGGCGGCTTCACGCAACGGCCCGAAACACTGGGCGATCTCGTTGGCGTGAAAGGCCACCACCGTCAGGCGCTGATCCCGTGGCAGGGGCTGGCCGCGCCAGTCCTCGCAGGCGCCCTCTTTCGCGAGGGGGGTGAGCATCATGTCCTGCGCGGTGTGCAGCGCGCCGCCGGCCTGCGGTGGAAAACCGAGTGCGACGAGGCCGCATTCGCGCGCGGCGAGGGTCACGACGGCGCCGTGAGCAAAGCCATCGCCATCGTGCACGATGCCCTGCGCGCCCGGGGCCAGCGCGAGGCCTGCTTCGATGAGGCGACGGGTGCGGGCGCCATGCGACAGGGTATTGGCAAAGGCATACTCCAGCGCCCACCAGCCCCAGCGCTGGTAGTCATCGGCGGACGCGGGGATCTCGCCAGCGAGGGTACGCGTGAGATCGTCAACGTGATCCTGCAGCGCCACGCGCTCGTCCCGGCGGAACAGCTCGTCGACATGGACGGCCCTCAGCCCGAGGGCGTGCGCCGCGTCGGTCACCGCGCGATTGCGGCCGAGGACGGCGAGCGGCGCTTCGCCGTTCCGGACCATCTTCCCCAGCAGATGGGGGGAGGAGAGCAAGGCAAGAAAACTCATGGGGCGGTAGTGAGCTCCGGTGCCGATCGAAGGGGCCAGTTCAGCGATTGCTGTTGCTGCCCAGGTTATTCAGCGTCGCGAGCACGGCGCTGGACTGGTTCTGCAGCCGGCTCAGGGCGGTCTCCATGTTCACGAATTGCTGGATGAGCGAGGCACGTCGGCGCGCCAGGCGGGCATCGATATCTTCCGCCCGTTTGTTGAGCGTGGTCACCTGGCTCGTCAGCGAGGCCTCGCGCTTTGAGAGCACCCCCGTCGAGCTTGTGACCATGTCGTCCAGCATTCGCTCCAGGAGGGCGCCGGTACCGAGGCTGATCGTCGTGGTTCCGATGGCACCCAGGCTGGTTCCGTTGTACTGAAGGCTCAGCCCGGCGACGGTGGTGCCGGTGGCACCGACCAGCGACTGGCCCGAGCCGGTCGCCGCCTCCGCGTTGATCGTACCGGCGACATCCAGCCCGGTATAGGTGCCGGCGGCGATTGGCAGCGTGCTGCTCAGGGTGCCACCGGCGGTATAGCCGACGGTGATGCCTGGGCTGCTGCCATACAGCGTCTGGTCGAGCGTGATCTGCCCGCCGGATTCCGTCACCGTGAGCCCAAGACCGGCAGTGGTGAATGCGGCGGTGAGCGCGCTGGCGATCTGGACGCTGGTCATCTGGTCGGTGAGGGTGATTGTTGCCGTCTTCCCGGTGCCCGCGTCCGTGACGGTCATCGTGTCCGGGGTGGCATCATCCAGGAAGAGTCCGCCGCTCAGGCCCGTGCCGGTGACGGACGCCTTGGTGGCGAGTGTGGTGATGTCGACCGCATAGACGGCGTCGTCCACCGTGATCGGCGCGGCGAGATAGGTCAGTCCCACTCCCGTGGTCGTGGAACCCTGTTGCTGGAAGAGGGTGCGCAGGTCCGCGAGGCGGCCGGAGAAGGCGATATCGAACTTGGTGCCGTCCAGCGCCAGCTTGCCATCCTGCTGCAGCGACAGCCCGGCAAGACCGGCAAAATTGAGATCGCTGGCCGCACGGCCGATGGTGCGCTGCAGGGTGTTCGGCAGGCTGCCGCGGGCGACCCGCAGCAGCGACTCGCCGTACAACACCGGCTTGGCGGACGTGGTCTCGGTCGGCGGCGTGCCCTGGTCCTTGATGAAGGTGGCGACGGCGTTGTACGCGTCGGTCACGGCCTGCATGGCGCTCTTGGCGCTGCTGTTGGACCGATCGACCGTGAGGGTGGTGATGGCGCCGGATTCAGCGCCGGTCAACTGGAGGGTGACCCCGGCGAGTGCGTCGGTCACCGTATTGTTGGTGCGGGTGAGCGCGACCCCGTTGATCGAGAAGACCGCGTCAGTCCCGGCCTGCACCACCGCGCCCGGCGCGATCGTCGACGGGCCGGAGAGGATACCGAGGCTCTGCAGCACGTTCCCGGTGACATCGGACAGCGTCATTCCGGCGCTGCCCAGGGTGTCGCTGGTGAGGACCAGACGATTGGAGCTGGTGCCGATGGACTGCACCGAGGCGCTCACCTTGCTTGGTGTGGCGCCGGTATTGGCAACGCTGATGCGATCGCGGATATCGTTGAGTGTGTCGGTGGCGCTGATCGTGATGGCCGCGCCGCCGTTGACGGAGACCGTGCCGCTCAGTCCGAGGGCGGTGCCGCTGCTGGCCTGGGTGTTCCCCATCAGCTTCTGCTGCGCCGCGAGCGATGTGACCCGCAGGTCATAGCTCCCGGCCTGGGCGGTGGGGCCGGCGGAGGCGGAGCCGAGCGTCTTGGTGCCACTGGTAATCGTGGCACTGGCGGTCATGCCGTCGAACGCCGAGCCGTCGCGCAGCTTCTTCACTGCCGTGCGCAGCGTCTCCAGCAGGGTCCGGTAGGTCTTGAAGGTGGTGAGCTTGTTGGCGTTCGCCGTGACCTGCGCGCGGGCCCGGGTTGCGGCTGCGCCTTCCGCGAGGATGATCTGGTCGACCAGGTCGCGCCATTGGATGCCGCTGACAAGGCCGCTGACGGAACTGATGGGAGCGGTCACAGTCTTCCTCCTGGTACGGGAACACCTCGGACGCCGGGAGACCCGGCGCCCGAGGGTGGTGCGTGTCCGTCTAGCTCAGCCCCGGAGGAGCGTGAGGATGCTCTGCGGCAGCTGGTTCGCCTGCGCCAGCATCGCGGCAGATCGCTGTGCGCGCATATTTGCGATAGCCCCTGGTGCGCGTGCGGTGGTCACCGTGCAAGTTGTCGGCATAAGAGATTTCGACGCCTATGCGCGAGCACTGCAGTACCTTGAAAATGTCACGTTGGTCACAGCAGGCGGCGTGGCTGTTGACCAAGTTGGCGCAGATGAATTGGGCTTGCGCCTTACAGTACGCGGCGATGCCACTGCCCTGCGTCGGATGATCGTTTTAG
>JANOFA010001052.1:0-2044 GCA_031413355.1 Gemmatimonadota bacterium
CTCGCCGTGCGCGACCTCTCGGTCGATTTCCGCTCCGGCCGCACCATCGTGCATGCGGTCAGGGGCGTCTCGTTCCATATCGAAAAGGGCGAGACGGTCGCGATCGTGGGCGAATCGGGCTCGGTCCTCCGGACAGCGCTCTCTTGCAACCAGCCCCTTTGCCTCCAGTCGGTCGATCAGGCGGGTAATCCCTGGGGCCTGTTCGACCATCCGGGCCGCGATCTCGAGCGTGGGGAGCCCCTCGGCACCGGCCCCGCGGAGGATCCGCAGCACGTTGTACTGCTGCAGTGTGAGCTCGGCCGACTCCCCCTCTCGACCCACGATCTTCCCGACGTGGCGGCGCAGCATATCCGCGGTCTTGAACAGACCGAGCACCGCTTCCTGCCCGACCGACCGGAAGGGACGGGTCTGCCGGATTTCCTGCTGGAGTCGGCTGGGCTGGGCTGCCATAGGCGTCAGTCTACCAGGTATTGCGTGATTAGTCAAGTATTCTCGGGAACGCGCAAGGCCAGGGAGGCTACTCGCTCTCCCTGGCTTTCAGGCGCCCGGCGTTCTGCAGCGCCTGGCGCAGGACAAACTCGATCTGCCCGTTGACCGATCGAAGCTCCGACGACGCCCAGCGTTGCAGGGCGTCGTGGAGCTCCGGGTCGATCCGCAGCAGCAGGGCACGGCGTTCGGCCACGGTGGTCCGGCCTAGTAGATGGAGCCGGCGTTCACCACCGGCTGGGTGGACTGTTCGGAGCAGAGCACCACGAGCAGGTTGCTCACCATGGTGGCTTTGCGCTCCTCATCCAGGTGCACGATCTCCTTCTGCGAGAGGAGCGCGAGGGCCATCTCCACCATGCCCACGGCCCCCTCGACAATCTTCTGTCGCGCGGCAATGACGGCATCGGCCTGCTGGCGACGGAGCATGACGCCGGCAATCTCCGGAGCGTAGGCCAGGTGACTGATCCGTGCCTCCAGCACCTTCACCCCCGCCTTGGTCAGCCGCGCCTGGATCTCGAACTGGAGCTTCTCAGCAACATCCTGGGTGTTCACCGAGAGCGACATCTGCCCCGAAGTGTGGGCGTCGTAGGGATACTGGTTGGCCAGTCCGCGCAGCGCCGACTCGCTCTGCACCCGGACATAGTCCTCGTAATTGTCGACCTCGAACAGCGCTTCCGCCGTGTCCGTCACCTGCCACACCACCACCGCACCGATCTCGATGGGATTGGAGTTGTGGTCGTTCACCTTGAGTTTCGTCGTCTCGAAATTCCGCACGCGGAGCGAGATCGCCTTCTTGCTGAAGAACGGATTGGCCCACCGCAGCCCGGGGTGCTTCACCGTGCCACGGTAGCCGCCGAAGAGCTGCAGCACGCGGGCCTGACCAGGCTGCACCGTGAACAGGCCGACCCACACGATGAGGACCGCAACGCCCAGGAGCGCGGAGAGCACCGCACCGCCCGGGTTCTCCTTGGACACGGCGTTGATGAAGCTCAGCACGATCACCACTGTCAGGGGCAGCAGGACGCCCAGCATGAGACCGCCGGAGATCGCTTCTTTCTGTTGTTCGCGGACCACGGGTGTATCCTCGGGTGAGATGGGTATCAATACGATATCACATAGATATCTACCTGTCAAGCCCCCATTGCCGCGATTGTTGAAGCCGGTCGCCCGTTCTCTCTCTGCCGGACCCGCACCAAGCCCAGATCATGGTCACACTCCGCCGTGCCGTTTCCACTGACGAACCGGCCCTCCTCCGCTTGACTACCCGGCTGGGCGATTTCCCTGTTCCGCCGTGGCGCACCGCCAGCGAGATCGCGACAGCGGATCACCCGATCCTGCTGGCCTGCCTCCGTTCCCCGACGGCAGACAGTGCGCTCTTCGTGGCGGACGAGCTCGGCATGCTGCTCGGGTTCGTCTTCGTCGTGGTCCGCACCGACTATTTCACCCACGAGCTGTATGCCTATGTCGAGGACCTGGCAGTCGCGGCAGAGGGAGAAGGGCGGGGCCTGGCACGCCGACTGATGGAGGAGGCCGAGGGATGGGCCCGTTTCCTCGGGTT
>JANOFA010001053.1:0-4095 GCA_031413355.1 Gemmatimonadota bacterium
GTCCCAGGACCGGATGAAAGCGGAGCTCCTTGCCCCGCTCCATCAGGTCGGGACGCTCCAGATCCTCGATCAGGACGACCAGGTGGGGCACGCCGACAGTGGTCAGAAGGGCCCAGGCCTCGCCGGGTTCGGGGAGGACCCCAGATGGTTGCGGCAGGAGGACATCGGGGAGGCTCAGTTCGGCCTGGTCGGGGGTGCCCGGCAGGCACCGGCAGGGAAATGTCCCGGCCCCGGTCACGAGCTGCATGCCCCCGGCCGGCGCCAGCTCCAACCGGGCAGACAATCGGGTGCTGCACAGGGCCGCATTTCCGCACATGCTCGCCCTCGAGCCATCGCAGTTCCAGAAGTCCATCCGGACCCGGTCCCCGGGATCGGGGGTGAGGATGACCACGCCGTCGGCACCGATGCCGAACCGCCGGTCGCAGACGTCACGAATCCGCTGAGCCGGCCAGTCCTCCGGACGGGTGGAGCGCCCGTCGAGCATGACGAAGTCGTTGCCGGACCCGGTCATCTTGTAGAAATTCTGCTGGCTCATGGGCCTCAGATCCGGCGCAGGATGGACTGCAGCCGCAGCCACCAGACCATCCAGATGGCCTCCCGGACGATTCCCTTGTTCATCTTGCTCTGCCCTTCCACCCGGTCATGAAAGATGATCGGGATCTCCTTGAGCCTGAATCCCTTCCTCCAGGCACGGAAGCTCATCTCGATCTGAAAGGTGTAGCCATTGGAGCGGACCTGGTCGAGGTCGATCGCCTCCAGGACGCAGCGCCGAAAGCACTTGAAACCGCCGGTCGAGTCGGACAGCGGCAGGCCGGTGATGACCCGGGCGTAGAAGTTGGCCCCGAGCGACAGCAGCAGGCGGGAGATAGGCCAGTTGATGACGTTCACCCCGGTCGCGTAGCGCGAGCCCAGCACCAGATCCGCGTCCTCGATGGCCCGGAGGAACGACGGCAGAAAGGTCGGGTCGTGGGAGAAGTCGGCATCCATCTCGAACAGGACGTCGTAGTCCTGCTGTAGTCCCCAGCGGAATCCGGCCAGATAGGCACGGCCCAGTCCCTCTTTTGCCTGCCGGTGCAACACGTGGACCCGTGATTTGGCCTGCGCCATCCGGTCGGCGATGTCGCCGGTACCGTCGGGGGAATTATCGTCCACGACCAGAATCTCCAGCCTCGGATCCTGCCTGAGGATGGCGGGAACGATCTGGGCGAGGTTTTTCGCCTCGTTGTACGTCGGTATGATGACGAGCGCACGTTCGATCAACGTCACGCCCTCCGCTGGAGCCAGAACGGGATCGCGCCCAGGCCGAGTGCAAGGAGCAGCGCAATCAGGCTCACCCCCTTGCCGAGACGATAGCCGGCCGATTCGAAGCGCAGCACGACCTCGGAGGCCCCCGGCGGTAGTGGCAGGCCAATGAGACTTCCGTCGGCCTGGTAGAGCTGCGCGGCTTTGCCGTCGACCGTGGCCCGCCAGTCGGGATACCAGTTCTCCGACACCAGCAGGTGGGTGATGGCGGAGTCCCGCCCGGCGATCGCGATCCGGATCGCGCCTGGTGCCCACTGCTGCACCATGGCGCGAACTGTGGTGACGGGGAGCGGTGGTGTCAGCGCCGGCAGTTCGAGGCTCACGCTGTCCGGATACAGCAGGACCTCCGCGTGGGGAAATCGGGGATTGAGCAGCGTCGGCACGACCTGATCAGCCGGGACCTTTGCCGCTGCCGCAAAGACACGGGCGTAGGCCGGGATGGAATCCTGTTCGTACAGGACCGCCGGGTTGCCGAAGGTATTGCGCTCCGTCGCGACGACCCGGTGCCAGCCAGGAAGGGTCATGGTATCTGGCAGGATCAGGAACCGGAGGGCGAGGAGATCGAGGAGCGCTGGCGTCTGGAGGCTCGCGTATCCACGGTCCTTCCCTGCCAGCTGGTCGTAGGCCTGCAGTTGGTTGCCATGGTAGCCGACCGCCACTGGAATGCGGTAGGCCATCAGGGTGGATGCCGGGTAGGAGCCGCCGGCATCGAATACTCGGTACGGTGGGGTGACCTGCCGTAGCGCCGTGGTCACGGGATCGTCCCGGAACAGTTCCGCCGCGCGGGGAGAAAAAGTGTAGAACAGGCGATCGATGCTCCACAGATCGGCGGACATGACCGTCAGGAGCAGCGCTGCCGTCGCGGCTCCGCGTACCTTGCCCACGCCAATCGCCCAGAATGCACCGCCGGCCAGCGCGACAAATAGCAGCAGCCGGACCGCGCCCGCCCGCAACGGTTCGGCATTCAGGGCCACCTGCTCCATCCGCTGCGGAATGACCAGCAGCTCGGCGACGGATTGCAGCACACCGGCGACGCCGAGCAGGGCGAAGAGGGCCAGCCCGCCGGTGAGGAAAAGCAGGCGCCTGACGGTGATCTCACCGGTGAGCAGACGATCCAGCCCGAAGCCGGCCAGGATCGCCACCGGGAACGCCACCAGAAAGAAGACCATGCCCACGGCACGCATCTTCTTCATCATGGGCATGAACTCAAACCAGATCCGATAGAACGGTGTGTGGCCGGCCGCGGCGAAGAGCAGGAAGACCACCGCGCCAACGAGCAGGGCGATCGTGAGGCGCCGCTGGCCCCGAGCTCCCACGCCGCAGCACGCCAGCACCAGAGGGATTACCCCCAGGTACTCGGTGTGAAACTTGATGGGATTGCGGCCCCAGTAGTGGTCGAGGACGCCGTTGAACTGCGGCAGGAGAGTGGTGAAGATCTCCTCTGGCGGGAAGGCGTAGGCGTTCACCCACTCCCAGCCGGTGTTCGGTCCTCCCGTGGCCCGGGGCGAAAAGGGCACGTATTGCAGAAACGGCAGGCCCTGCAGTGCCGTGATCCCGATGCCGAGCACGACGGACACCGCGGCAAGGGCAAGCGTCATCCAGGGATTCTGGCCCTGGGGGCGCTCGGGGTCGGCGAAGGCGAGGTAGATCGCCCACATGCCAAGCGCGAGCAAGAGGAAGTAGCACATCTGAAAGTGTCCCAGGACCAGCAGGGCCACCACCAGGCTGAATGCGCCGAACACCCACCGCTGGCCACCACGGATGGCCTTGAGGAGCAGCCAGAAGGCGAGCGGGGTGAGCGCGGAGACGAAGAGCTTGCCGTCGTGCCCGGGACTCATCTGTGAGGCGACAATGCCGGTGAGTTCGTAGGCCACACCGGCCGTGATCGCTGCGGTCCAGCTGAGGCGCAACGCGCGGGCAAAGCCGAACGTGAGCCAGCCGGCGAGCACGAAGTGCAGCGCCATGCCCCAGGTGATGGCCAGATCGACCGGCATGATCCACCGCAGCCAGGCGGTGGGGTAGAAAATGTCGCCATGCATGGCGCCGATGAACGGCAGCCCACCGAAGAGGTAGGGATTCCACTGGGGGATGGTCCCGGTCGCCCGGAACTCATCCGCCCCGAACAGGCGGAAGGAGTAGCCGGCAATGAACATGTCCGAGCGCCCGCCGCCGAAGAGAATCTGCCCGGTGAGCAGGGGCCAGAGCAGCGTCAGGACGGCGAGGATGCAGATGCCGAGCGCGGCGATACGCGGCCAGCGCGGTTCCCACGGCATCGGTTCAGACGGCACGCGTGGGTCCCCGGCGCGCGAGGAGGAAGGGGACGGCCGCCCCCAGTTCCGTGATGGTGAGCAGGATGCGTGAGGCGATCGCCAGGGCGGTCGCGGCTCCGAGTCCGATCGAGTCCTGCAGCATGAGAACGAGCAATCCTTCGCGAATGAGGAGCCCGCCAGGCGCGAATAGCGCGAGCAATCCGGCCACATACGACGCGGCGAATCCGGCGATCGCCAGTCCCGGGGCCAGCTGCGGATCGGGCAACACCGCCCGGGCGAGCAGCCAGAGGGCGGTGCCGTAGCCGAGCCAGGCGATCACGTTGGCCAGCACGCCGATCAGAATCGGGCCGGTGCGCGGGCTGGGAGCGTCAGCGCCCAGGCGGGCCAACGCGAGCAGCCGCTTCGTGACCGGCGGGTAGAGCAGCAGCCCGACACTGGCGATCGAGGCGATACCAGCCAGCCAGAGCAGCGGCACGAGCTCCGGCGTGCGCACTTCCAGGACGCTCGCGCCGAACAGGGCTGC
>JANOFA010001054.1:0-1797 GCA_031413355.1 Gemmatimonadota bacterium
GTCTGCGCCGCGAGGCCGCGGGGGGCGACCAGCAGCAGCAGGAGGGCGAACACAACTGGGGTCGTCCGACGGGAATTCATACCGGCTCCGGAGCTGGGCGGGAAGGTGGCGTCAGAGCGACGCATGCGAAGTGACGGGTCACTATATAACTGGTGCCGGGGATGAGCAATCCATATGCCACCGAGGGCCCGATCATGAAGCTCCGGGTTGGGGTCCTCACAATCTCCGATGCGGGTGCCCGGGGCGAGCGACAGGATGCCTCCGGCGATACCATCGCGGCCTGGGTCGCTGCCCGCGATGACTTGCTCGCCGTGCGCGCGCTGGTGCCGGATGAGCCGTCGGACATCGGGGCGGTGCTCATGGACTGGGCCGATGCCGACCGGGCGGACCTGGTGCTGACCACCGGAGGTACCGGACTCACCCCACGGGACGTGACGCCGGAGGCCACCCGCGCGGTGCTGCAGAAGGAAGCCCCCGGCATCGCCGAGGCGATCCGGATGAGCGTCTACCCCCGATTCCACCGGGCGGCGCTCGCCCGGGGCGTGGCGGGGGTGCGCGGCCGCACCCTCATTGTGAATTTACCGGGAAGCCCCGGCGGAGTGCGCGATGGTCTTGCGGTGCTGGATGACCTGGTGCGTCATGCGGTGGAGCTGATTCGAGGGCACCAGACCGGACATTGATGCGGCACGCCTGATCGGGAACGCTCGCTCGTCCCGCGCCGCGTGCTCGCCGCCTCACTGAGAGAGTGTCATGGCCTCAAAGATTCTGCTCACGATGGACGATCTCGAGACTGCCGTGCGGGTCAACGCAGCGCTCGAGGCGGCGGGGCACAAGACGGCAATGGTCTCGTCGCTGGATGACGCACGCCAGGTGCTGCGCCGGGAAGCGCCCGAACTCGTCATCCTCACCGGCTCGCTGTACGAGACCACCACCCGCACCATTGCCGCCCTGGCGCGTGACGCGGAGATCTCGACGCTCGGCCTGCTGGAGCCCACTGATGCCAGTGGCGGCGACCGGGAGCACCGTCCGGTCGATGTCACGGAAGTCGTCGCCAAGCCGGTGCCGCCGGCGGAGGTGGTCCACCTCGCCGAGCGGCTGATCGCGCGGCGTCAGCTGCAGCACCACACCGGCATCATGGGCGAGAGCGCGGCGATCCAGGAATTGCTGATCCGGATCGAGCAGATGGCGCCGGTCTCGAGCACCGTCCTCATCCAGGGCGAGAGCGGCACCGGCAAGGAGCTGGTCGCCCGCGCCATCCACGACCTCTCGCCCCGGCGGGGCAAGCCGTTCATCGCGGTGAATTGCGCCGCACTGCCGGAAACGCTGCTCGAGTCGGAGCTCTTCGGGCATGAGAAGGGTGCCTTCACCGGCGCGGCGGAGCGGCGGCTGGGTCGGTTCGAACTGGCCGACACGGGAACGATCTTCCTCGACGAAATCGGCGAGATCCCCGCCAGCGTGCAGGTCAAGCTGCTGCGGGTGCTCGAGACGCGCGCCTTTTTCCGGCTCGGCGGAGTCCAGCCGATCAAGGTCGACGTGCGGGTCGTCGCCGCCACCAACCGGAGCCTGCGGGAGTCGGTTGGGCTGGGGGAGTTCCGCGACGATCTCTACTACCGGCTGAACGTCCTGAACGTCTATCTGCCCCCGCTCCGCGAGCGCCGGAGCGATATCCCGCTGCTGGTACGGCGGTTCATCCACGAGTTCAGCAAGGCCCACGAGCGGCCGTTCCGGGGCATGACGGCCGAGGCGATGCAGATCCTGACCGAGTCGCCCTGGCCGGGCAATGTGCGGCAGCTACGC
>JANOFA010001055.1:0-1066 GCA_031413355.1 Gemmatimonadota bacterium
CGCGTTGCACTGCGGCCCGTCCCATGGAGTAGCCCAAGCGCTCCCTCCGGTCATGCCCCTACTTGGCGCCGAAGGACACACCCAGCGTGATAGGGATAAAGCTGGTGCTGCCGCCGCTCGTCTGGGCGCTCAGGTACCGGCTCTCGAGAAAGACGTTCCCGTCTGACCCGACAGGGAGCTTGATCCCCGCCCCGCCGCCGAAGGCGAACTTGGTCTCGGACGCGCTGCCACCGGTCCCGGCGACCTTGACGTTGAAGACACCCGCGCTGCCGATGACATACGGCTTGATACCCCCCGATGTGCCGAACGCGTAGCTCACGCTGCCGAGGCCGCCGGCCAGCTTGCCCTTCACGCTGCTCGTCGCCTTGAAAGTGTTCTGCCCGTAGAAGGCTTCACCGCGAAACCCCAGGCCGGACGGCATGGCATAACCGATGAACCCGAGCGCATGCCATCCGGTCTTTGCGGCCGTCTTGAAATCACCGGTCGGGATGGTGATCCCACCACCCGCGCCGAAAGTGACCGACTGGGCCGAGGCCGTCGTCGCGCCGAGGATGAGTGCCGCGCCCGCCGCGATCGCAACCGACATCATTCGCGCCATATACCCTCCCTGAAGAATCGTCGCCCGGATGCTCCCTCGCCGAGAATGCCAGGGCCCGGGGAGCTAAATCTAGGCAGCCACCGAACGGGCCGGTACCTCGCTACCGCTTCGTCGCGCTGGGGCCCGGGGGTTGCCCCGCCCCGCCTGCCCTATCTACCATGCGCCCGCGCCACACCGGGCACTCGGCCCCGCGGGATGACCCTGGTTCACTGGAGTTACACCAGCAGCATGGCCCACAGCCCGACGGAATCGATCCAGCCCGCGGGCCCCACCACCCCCGCCCTCGCCCGGCTCCATGCGGAAGTGATCCGCCGCCGGACCTTCGCCATCATCAGTCACCCTGACGCCGGCAAGACGACCCTCACCGAGAAGCTGCTGCTGTACGGCGGCGCCATCCACCTGGCCGGTACGGTCAAGGCGCGCCGTGCCACCCGGCATGCGACCTCCGACTGGATGGAGCTCGAGCGC
>JANOFA010001056.1:0-9191 GCA_031413355.1 Gemmatimonadota bacterium
CGCTCCCGCCCGGCGGTGGGCGGTGCGTATCCGGTGAGCGTATCCGACTGGGCGTGCAGCGGGACCGCGGCGAGCGCGGTGAGCAGCAGGAGGGAAAGACGCATGCAGCAATATCCCGGTGGAGGGCGCACACCACAACGGCGGCCCGGGGAGAGCCGCCGTGCAGGGAGCGTCTGGCAGGAGGGGCGACGATCCTATGGGATGCCGAGCTGCCAGAAGCCCGAGATCATGTCGCTCACGTAGAGGGAGCCGTTGTAGAGCATCACGCCCCAGACGTAGGTCTGACCAGCTCCACCCGGCTTGAGCTGGGAGATCAGGCGGCTGCTCAGATTCCCGCTGAGCGTGCCGGAGACATCCAGCGCGACCACCCCTCCGTTGTAGTAGGCAGCATAGAGGCGCTGGGCCGGTTCATCCATCCAGAAGTTGTGGACCCCAGCGCCGGGAAGGCGGAAACTGGCCACCTCGACGGGCGCGGCGAGATTGGAAACGTCCACCACGTGGATGTCTCCAGACGACGAAGTCCCGACACCGCCCGGCCCCTCTTCTCCGATGAACAGGTACTTCTTCTCGCCGTTGGTCGGATTGTGGAACCACCAGCCGTTGTGCGTCTCGCCACCAAAGCCGACGGTATGGCTGACCTGCACCGGTGCGGCAACGGAGCCACCGTTGGATCCATTGCCAACGTCGAAGATGTAGAGGCCTTCATCCCACGCGAAGACAAAGGCGTAGCCATCGCGGACAAAGGTGTCGTGGATGCCGTAGTTGGGCGGGATCGGAGTGCTGCTGACGGGCGTGATGACGCCGGTCGCGGCCTGCGAGAGATCATAGATGATCAGGGCTGGACTGCCCGGGTCCTTCGCCGTGAAGGCGTACAGGGTCCCGCCAATGACGGCGAGGGTCCCGGTGTGCAGCCCCGTGCCGACCAGTGCCTTGGCCCGGAACACCGGTACACCGGGAGTCGTCAACTCGTAGACGTGGATCCCGTTTTCCGTGCCGCCTTCAGCGGTGAAGACCAGCCACACGCCATCGGGAGACACCTCGATATCGCTGACGGTACCGATGCCAGGCGTGATGACCGAGTCCACAAGGACCGGCGCACCAGTGCCGTTCAGTTGCCAGATCTTCACGGCATTCCCGGCCGTGCCGCGGAAGCCCCATGAGCCGCTGTAGCCGTAGCCGTCGGCTACCCAGAGATCGGAGCCGTACCGCTCCGGCACATTGCCGCCGCCGCCCAGCACGACGAAGGGGCTGACCGCCGTCGCGGTGAAGGTCAGCGGCGCCAGCCCGGACACGGTCGCCGTGGCGACGTTTGCCCCGGCACTCGCGCCGAGGGTCCAGCTCACAGTTGCGAGCCCGGCTGTGCTGGTGAGCGACGATGGTGACGCGACCGCTCCACCTCCCTGCGTGACCGACCAACTCACCGTCGCACCCGATATCACGTTTCCGAACTGATCGCTGACGCGGACCGCCAGCGCGGTTGGGAGAGGAAGCGCCTTCGTCCCCGTCTGTGCGTCCCCCGCCGTCTTCTGCACCAGCGCCGGAACATCCGCCGTCCCGGTACTCGTGAAGGTGACCAGCGAGTCGATCAGGCCGGGTGCGACCGCCCTGACAACCTGTGGACCGATCACGCTGCTGAGCGTCGCGGTGATCTCCGCCAGGCCTGCGGCATTGGTGACGCTGGTGGCCGCGCTCACGGTGCCGCCACCCGAAACGACCGTCCAGTGGACGGTCGCTCCCGCAGTTGGCGCGGTACCCTGGCCGGTCACCCGCACCTGATACGGCTGGAGCGCGACGCCGACTATGGCGCTCTGTCCATCGCCGGTCGTGCGGGTGATGGCGCCTTCGACCGCGGGGGAGACGGTGTCATCGCCGCCGCAGGCGAGGATGGCGAACGTCAGCAGAAGCACTCGAGGGAGTGAACGGGCAGTTGTCATGGTGTCACACGTAAGGGAGAACGGGTGTGTAATGCCGTGGCCCGGGTCACATCGGGTGATCGTGGGACGTTTCCGGCGATTGACCGGTGCCGAGCAGTGCACCATAGCGCCCCATGCGGTGCCCGGCCATTCCCCACGCCGCCCGCAGCCCGATCGAAAGTGACCGCACCCGGGTGGTCCCGTAGAGGATCGCGGGGGTGAGGACACCACCGTCCACGCTGTGCGCCGATCCAAGCGTCGCCTCCACGAACGGTTCCAGCAGCAGCGGGCTCTGGCGCGGACCGACCCGCACCCCGTAGCCCACGGTATGCAACGTGAAACGGGTGATGCCCAGGATCGCATTCTCGAGGTGCGGACGGACGGAGCGGAAGAGGTCCAGCGTGCGCAGATCCTCCGGGCGATCGCTCCGTTCGAAGCGGTAGTACGGCCGATGCCGACCGGCCTGTACTGCGGTTTCCGCCAGCAGGCTGGTGAAGACGAAGAAGCCATCGGCTTCTTCCGTCCGGGCCCATTCCGCGAGGCCGTAGAGCTGCGCCCCGCCGACGGGACGATCGACCCGACTGGCCACGTGCCACTTCCATGCATCGGTCCCCGCCCCGGGGCGGTGTTCCGGTGAATGGATCTTTGCGCGCGACACCGACAGCTCAATGCCCGTCACCGGCACCGCGGTCAATCGCACCGACCAGGAATCGCCGAAACGGCTCAGGAGCGGCCACTGGCCCGGTCGCTCCGGTTCATCGCCATTGAAGAGCGCGCCTTCGAGGAGCAGTGGCCCGGTCCGGTACCCCGCGATCACGACAGCCCGTTCCAGCACCTGCGCCAGGTGATGATTGACCGGATAGCGCACCACCGGGCGGCTCATCGGGTCATCGGAGCCGAATGGCGCGAAACCCTTGCCCGCGCTGACGGAGAGTTTCCCTGCCCCATCAAGACCGCCCAGCAGATCCACCCCCGACAGCATCAGCTCATGGGCATAGGTGTGTGGATGACGCCGGTCGTTGTACCCCTCCCCCCAGGCGCCGGGGGCGAGTTCACCCCGCGGGATCGTCTGCCCCTCGAGATTAAGCGCGCCGGTGAAGCGCAGGTGCCCGTTGAACGCAACGGCGTCCAGCATGATCACGGGTTGGACGACGCGAGCCTCGGTGAGGCTGCGGCTGCCTGGAATGGCCTCCACCGAGGTCATGACACCGATGGCCTGCACGCCCAGTCGCAGGTCCACCGGGCGCTGGGCCAGAAGGGCCCGCGGCGCGGCGATGGCGACCAGCAGCAGCAAGGGGAACGACAGGTAGCGTGAGGGGATCATGAGGAGATTGAGGGAGACTGCGGGCAGCACAACAGCCCGGTCTGCAGGGGACGACCGGGCCGCCGTTGATGCCACAGCACGCACCGCAGCCTCACGCCCGCTCCTCAGATACCGGCTGCTGCACCGCGCTCCTCGCGCCGGGTGACGCTGGCGCGAATGTAGTCGCCGTACAACCGCGAGATCCAGTCGATGCTGATCTCCTTGGGACAGGCTTCCTGGCACTCGCCATGCCAGGTACAGCCGCCAAACAGCTCCGCATCCATCTGCGCGACCATGCCGAGGGCTCGGCGGGTCCGCTCCGGTTGCCCCTGCGGCAACGAGCCGAGGTGGCCCACCTTGGCCGCGGTGAAGAGCATCGCCGAGGCGTTGGGGCAGGCGGCGACACAGGCGCCGCAGCCGATGCACTGCGCGGCGTCCATCGCCTCGTCCGCGTCGGTCTTCGGCACCGGCAGCGCGTTACCGTCCGGGGCGCTCCCGGTGGACACGCTGACGAAACCACCAGCGGCGATGATCCGGTCAAAGGCGCTCCGGTCCACTATCAGATCCCGCACCACCGGGAAGGCGCGGGCCCGCCACGGCTCGATGTAGATCTCCTCCCCATCCGTGAAGCTCCGCATGTGGAGCTGACAGGTCGTGGTCCCCTTCATGGGGCCGTGCGCGACGCCGTTGATCATCATGCTGCAGGAGCCGCAGATTCCTTCACGACAGTCGTGATCGAAGGCGATCGGCATCTCGTTCCGCTGGATCAGCCCTTCATTGACGACGTCCAGCATCTCGAGGAACGACATGTCGGGGCTGATATTGGGCGCATCGTACTTGACCAGCTGACCGGCGGCGGCCGCGTTGGGCTGGCGCCAGACGAAAAGCGTGAGGTTCATCACTTGTAGCTTCTCGTCGAGAGGTGCACGTTCTCGAATTCGAGGGCTTCCTTGTTGAGCTTCGGTGCCTTGCCTTGCCCCTGGTACTCCCAGGCCGCCACGTAGCAGTAGTTGTCATCGTCCCGCAGCGCTTCACCGTCCGGGGTCTGGTACTCGGTGCGGAAGTGTCCGCCACACGATTCCTGACGCTGCAGCGCGTCCAGGCTCATCAATTCACCGAACTCGAGAAAGTCCGCCACCCGACCGGCCTTTTCCAGCGACTGATTGAGCTCCTCGCCGCTGCCCGGCACGTTCACACACTTCCAGAACTCCTCACGCAGCTCCGGAATGCGCCGGAGGTTCTGCCGCAGTCCCGCCGCGTCGCGGGCCATCCCGCAGTTGTCCCACATCAGCTTGCCCAGCTCACGGTGAAAACTGTCCGCCGTCCGCTTGCCCCGGATGTTGAGCAGGAGCTGCTGGCGGGACCGCACCTCCGCCTCCACCGCACGGACCTCCGGATGGGTGGCGTCGATCTGGTCGAGCCTGGCGGTAGCGAGGTAGTCGCCGATCGTGGCGGGGATGACGAAGTAGCCATCGGCCAGGCCCTGCATCAGCGCGCTGGCGCCGAGGCGGTTGGCGCCATGATCGGAGAAGTTGGCCTCGCCCAGGACGTGGAGCCCGGGAATGGTGCTCATCAGGTTGTAGTCCACCCACAACCCGCCCATCGTGTAGTGGACCGCGGGAAAGATCCGCATCGGCACCCGGTACGGATTGTCGTCCGTGATCCGCTGGTACATCTGGAAGAGGTTGCCGTAGCGCTCTCGAACCTTGTCCTCGCCGACCCGCGCGATCGCGGCGCCGAAGTCCAGGAACACACCGAGCCCCGTCGGACCCACGCCCCGTCCCTCGTCACAGACTTCCTTGGCGGCCCGGCTCGCGATATCCCGCGGGCAGAGGTTGCCGTAGCTGGGATACTTCCGCTCCAGGAAGTAATCGCGCTCCGCTTCGGGAATCTGGTCTGGCGACCGGGTATCCCGTTCCTGCTTCGGCACCCAGACCCGACCGTCGTTGCGCAACGATTCGCTCATCAGAGTCAGCTTGGACTGGGATTCGCCGCTGACCGGGATGCAGGTCGGGTGAATCTGGGTGAAGCAGGGATTGCCGAACGCCGCGCCGCGCTTGTAGGCCCGGTACGTCGCGCTGACGTTGCAGCCCTTGGCGTTGGTGGAGAGGTAGAAGACGTTGCCGTATCCGCCGGTGGCGAGAACGACGGCATCGGCCAGGTGCGACTCGATCTTCCCGCTGATCAGGTCCCGGGTCACGATGCCCCGCGCGACACCACCCACGACGATGATGTCGAGCATCTCGGTGCGCGAATGCATTGTCACGGTGCCCGCGGCGATCTGCCGCTCCAGCGCCTGGTAGGCGCCGAGCAGGAGCTGCTGACCGGTCTGCCCGCGGGCGTAGAAGGTTCGCGATACCTGCGCTCCGCCGAAGGAGCGGTTGGAGAGCAGCCCGCCGTATTCGCGCGCGAACGGTACCCCCTGCGCCACGCACTGGTCGATGATGCTCACGCTGATCTGCGCGAGGCGGTACACATTGGCCTCGCGAGCGCGGAAGTCCCCGCCCTTGATGGTATCGTAGAACAGACGCCAGATCGAGTCGCCGTCGTTCTGGTAGTTCTTGGCTGCGTTGATCCCGCCCTGTGCCGCGATGCTGTGGGCGCGGCGGGGCGAGTCCTGGAAGCAGAAGCAGGAGACGTTGTAGCCCAGCTCCCCCAGCGTGGCTGCCGCCGAGCCACCGGCCAGGCCGGAGCCCACCACGATGACGGAGTATTTCCGCTTGTTGGCCGGGTTGACCAGCTTCATCTCGAAGCGGTGCCGGTCCCATTTGTCGGCGAGCGGCCCGGCGGGAATTTTCGCGTTCAGTTCCATGACATGCCTGTCAGATGCGGAGCGTGACCCTGTGATACTGAACCCGGCAGTCGACCGGCGGTTCCCTATTCGTGCAGCCAGCCCAGCAGCACCGCGACGGGAATCGCGGTGAAGCCCAGCCACAGGACGACCGCCAGTCCGAGCGCCACCGGGCGCTGCAGCGGATGGGGCGAGGCCTGCGACAGCCCCAGCGTACGGAAGCTGCTCCACGCCCCATGATAGAGGTGCAGGCCGAGGGAGAGCATCGCCACGATGTAAAAGAGCGCGACGACCGGCCGTGACAGGCCGCTCACGAGGTTGTGGTACACGCTGCCTTCGATGAACGCCGGATGCACCGACCCCACCGTGAAGTGCAGCAGATGGAAAACGATGAACACCAGCAGCAGAACGCCACCGACACGCAGGGTGCGCGACGCCAGCGTCGCGGCCTGGGGGACCTTGCGGGCGTAGGCGGCGGGACGGGCGGCCCGGTCGAGCATGGTGAGCTGGTAGGCGGCGACGATGTGCAGGGTCACCGCGGCGAGCAGCACTGCCCGGGTGAGCAGCACGACTTCGTGGAGCGGGCCGTGCAGCAGCGCACCGTAGGCGTCCAGCTTGGCCGCCCCGGCGAATGCCTGCAGGTTGCCCAGCATGTGCATGACCAGGAAGCCGATCATGATGAGCCCGGTCAGGCCCATCACGACCTTCTTGCCGAGGGTTGTGCGCCAGAATGCGACAATCTTGCTCACTCGTGGCGCCTCAGCCGAGCACCTTGATCGTGTCACGGACCGCATCGGCGGACTTGTTCAGGTCTGACCGCTCCTGTTCGGTCAGGGTGACTTCGATGATCTGCTCCAGTCCGTTGCGCCCGAGCTTGCAGGGAACGCCGCAGAACACCCCCTTGAGGCCGTACTCACCGGTGAGCCACGCCGCGCACGGCAGGATCCGCTTCTTGTCCAGCACGATCGCTTCGGCCATCTGCACCGCGGCGGCGCTGGGCGCGTAGTAGGCCGACCCGGTCTTCAGGAAATTCACGATCTCCGCCCCGCCGTTGCGGGTGCGGGTCACGATGGCATCCAGCTTGTCCTTGGCCAGCAGCTGGGTGACGGGAATTCCGGAGACCGTCGTGTAGGACACCAGCGGGACCATGGTATCGCCGTGCCCCCCGAGGACCATCGCCTGGATGTCTTCGACGGAGACGTCCATGGCCTCGGCAAGAAAGGCGCGGTACCGGGCGGTATCGAGCACGCCGGCCATGCCGAGCACCCGTTCGCGGGGAAAGCCGCTGGCCTTCATGGCGACGTAGCACATCACGTCGAGCGGATTGGAGACGACGATGATGATGCTCTCGGGGGCGACCCGCCGGATTTCCTTGGCGACCGACTCCACGATCCCCGCGTTGGTCTTGACCAGGTCGTCGCGGCTCATGCCCGGCTTGCGCGCGATGCCGGCGGTGACGATGAACAGCTCGGAGCCGGCGGCCGCATCGTAACCGTTGGTCCCGATGATGCGGGTGTCGAAGCCTTCGATCGGGGCGGACTGCCATTGATCGAGGCCCTTGCCCTGCGGGACGCCGTCCACCACATCGACCATGACGACGGTGCGTGCCAACTGCTTTTCCGCGACGCGCTGGGCGGCGGTAGCGCCGACGTTTCCGGCGCCGACCACGGTGATTTTGTTGAACATGGTGCCTGAATTGAGGAGGTGAGTGGCCCCGCCATGCCGCTGACGATCGCCGTCTGGAAAAATCATCCTAAGGTACTCGCGCCCCATCAGGTGGAAAACCCCCGCGATGGCCCTGCTGTGGCTGTCGCGTCGAGGTTACGCCGGCTTGGCTCGACCGCCGGTTCCACGCGGGCTCCGGCCGCCACCGCCACCTGCTCCACGGCCCCCTGCCCCGCCCGGCCCACGGCCGCCGGCTCCACGACCGCCGGCTCCACGGCCGCCAGCACCACGACCGCCAGCTCCGCCCCGACCACGACCACCTCGCTTTGCCTCCGACGGGGCCACCGCCCGCCCGCGCGCCGTATCGGGGCCGCCGGCCACATTCCCGTTCACCTCATCCTCGTCTTCCTCGAGGTCAGCGTCCACGCTCCGAGGGGCCTCGGTGTCGGCGAAGGTCATCCGCGGCGGCGCCTTCAGGCCGAGCTGGCGCAGCCCCTCGTACAACACGACGCTCACGGCGTTGGCGAGGTTGAGGCTCCGCATCACGCCCTGCATCGGAATCCGGTAGCAGAGCTCGGGGTGCTTCTCGAGGATCTTGGCCGGCATGCCATCGGTCTCATTGCCGAAGACGAGCACGCTGTTGGGGCGGTACGGGGCCTCGGTGTAATCCTGCTCGGCGTTGGCGGAGAAGTAGAGACAGCGGTCGCGGCTGATGGCATCGCGGAAGCGGAACCAGTTGGGATGGGTCCACAGGTCGACCCGGTCCCAGTAGTCCAGTCCGGCGCGCTTCACCGCACTGTCGTCGAGGCTGAAGCCGAGCGGCTCGATCAGATGCAGCGGCGTGTCGGTGGCGACGCACAGCCGCGCGATGTTGCCGGTATTGGGCGGAATCCGGGGCTCGATGAGGGCGATATGCAGGGTCATGTCGCTAGGCGTGGAATGGTGGTCAGCGCGGCTGAATCAGCCACCGCGGGTATGCATCTCTTTGCGCGGATCTGCCCGCAGGGCGGAGAGCTGGTACAGCGCACCACGGTCTGGTGCGGCGGCCCGGACCTCGGCGCCGCGGTCGGCGCGGAGCATCCAGGATGATCGGATCAACTCCGTCAGTTCCGTGTCGCCCGCGCCATCCCGGAGCGCGGTGCGGAGGTCAAGTCCGGTTTCGGCGTAGAGGCAGAGGAGAAAGTGCCCGTCCGCGGTGAGCCGGGCCCGGTCGCAGGTGCGGCAGAACGGCTCGGTGGTCGAGGCAATGATGCCGAACACCGTGCCATCCGGCAGACGGAAGCGGTCCGCCGGTGCCCAGCTGCTCGCGTTCTCGGCCACCGGTTCCACCGCCCCATAGCGCCGCCCAATCAGCGCAAGCATCTCTCGCCGGGAAACGACGTCGCTCATCGACCAACCGTTCGCGCCGCCGACGTCCATGTACTCGATGAACCGCGCCTCATGCCCGGCGGCCCGGGAAAACTCCAGCAGGTCGATTACCTCATCATCGTTGTAGCCGCGGATGATGACACTATTGAGC
>JANOFA010001057.1:0-1789 GCA_031413355.1 Gemmatimonadota bacterium
ACCTGCCAGACCGGGGGACGGCTCCTGGCCGACCGCGGAATGAGTCGACTGCTGAAGGACGACTGGCCCCGCAGCCTGGCGGAGCTTGAGGAGCGTCTGCACCGGTGAGTTCGTCCCTGGTTCGCGTCATCGGACGATGGAGCCTCGCCGCCCTGATGCTCAACGGCGTGATTGGGAGCAGCGTCTTCGGGCTGCCCTCCGTAATCGCCGGCAAGCTCGGCACCCTGAGCCCGTGGGCCTGGCTCGTCGCTGCCGCGGGGGTGGGCGTTGTGATCGCCTGTTTCGCCGAAGTCGCCTCGCGCTTCGGTGATGCCGGTGGGCCGTACCTCTACGCCCGCACGGCATTCGGCCGACTCGCTGGCATTGAGATGGGGTGGATGGCCTACCTCGTCCGGCTTACCGCCGCGGCCACCAATGCCAACCTGCTGGTGATCTATCTCGCGGAGCTTTGGCCCGCCGCGGAGGGGCCCGTTGCCTCACGGCTGGTCCTGGCCGGCCTGATCGCGCCGCTCGCGGCCATCAATTATCGCGGCGTGATCCATGGCACACGGATCAGCACGCTGCTGGTGGCCGCAAAGCTGACCCCGTTAGCCCTGTTCGTACTGCTGGGACTGGCGCTGGCCCTGCCGCACCCAGTCGCGCCAGCCGCGACGATCGTCATCGAGCCACGTGCGTGGCTCGACGCGATCCTGCTGATGGTGTTCGCCTATGGCGGCTTTGAAGCGGCGCTCGTGCCACTCGGCGAAGCACGCGACCCGCGTCGCGATGCCCCCTTTGCGCTCTTCCTGGTCCTCGCTGTCTCTGCCGTGCTGTACAGCCTGGTCCAGCTGGTTGTGATGGCGACACTGCCGGATCCCGCCGCGGCGGCCAGACCGCTGGCCGCATCCGCCCGGATCATTGCAGGACCCGCCGGCGCGATCACGATGGCGGTCGCTGCCATTGTTTCCGTGTTTGGATATATCGCGGGCGCCATGGTGAACGTTCCGCGCCTCACCTTCGCCATGGCCGAGAGGGGGGACCTCCCCTCGCCGTTCGCCCGGATCCACCCGCGGTTCAGGACTCCTCATCTCTCGGTCGTCACCTACGCCGTGGTGGTGTGGGGACTGGCCGCTTCGGGGGGGTTCCTGCAGAACCTCTCGTTGTCCGCCGTTTCGCGGCTCGTTACCTACGGGATGGTATGCGCGGCGTTGCCAGTGCTTCGTGGCAGAGATGGTGAAGCCGGGTCAGCGGCTTTGTCCCCGGCCAGCTTCCGCCTGCCGGGGGGCATCATGTGGGCAGCATGCGGGATCTGCTTTTCGCTGGTCCTCGCAACTCGGATGACTCGCCAGGAATTTCTGGTGCTCTCGGCGACGGCGGCCCTCGGCCTCCTGAACTGGCTGTGGGTTCGCCGTACTTCACGCTGAGGCATTGTGAAGGGTGGTGACCGCTCGGTACAAGGTGGTGGGGTGCTACACACCGCTGCGTATCATCTGCTCAAGACTGCCCAGGCCACAGACACTCTGTTCACGGGTCGAGCTCCGGCAGCTGTTCGTGCGCCGGACGGCGCGCCGCGACATCCCGCTGCGACGCCCGCCTGGCCGAGCCGAACGACCAAAAAGGCGCCCGGGGGCGCCTGCGTCGAATTCGGGAATGACGAGGAGGACACTGCAGCTCCCGAGACAGGACTCGAACCTGTGACCCGCTGATTAACAGTCAGCTGCTCTACCAACTGAGCTACTCGGGAAGGAGGGGGATAATAGGCCCGAAGGTCCCTGAATTCAAGCGTTCCCCAGCCGTTCGTCCAGTTCAT
>JANOFA010001058.1:0-1662 GCA_031413355.1 Gemmatimonadota bacterium
CGCTCCGATGACACCAGTGACCTGAGCGAGCTGAATCGTCAGGCGGGCCGGGGCTGGGTCCCGGTGGCGGTGGACCTGCGCGCCGTGCTCGCGGCCGCCGGGCGATATCGCCGCGATACGCGGGGGGATTTCGATGTCGCCGTCGAACCCCTGATGCGGACCTGGGGCTTCCGCGAGGCGCGAAAGTCCGCACCCGGTGTCCGGGAGCTTGCTGCCGCGCAGGCCGCGCTCGCGGCGACGACGGTGGAGGTCGTCGGCCATCGGGTGCGCGTGGGCCGCAGCGATGCGGCGCTCGATCTCGGTGGGATCGGCGTGGGCTACGGCTTGGATCGGGCGGGGGAGGTGCTGCGGCGCCATGGCGTCACGGCTGCGCTGCTCGACGTGAGCGGCGATCTGCTCGCCGTCGGGGCGCCGCCCGGGGCGACGGGGTGGCCGGTGGATATCGTGGATCCCCGGGTCGTCGGCGGTGTGCTTGCCACGGCGGGCCTGCGGGACGAGGCTCTCGCCACCAGCGCCGTCACGATCAACACGGTGCGGCTCACAGGAGTGCGCCGCGGGCATGTGATCGACCCGCATGGTGGCGCGCCGGTGGAGCAGCGGTTGCAGGCGACCGTGGTCGCCGCAAGCGGGTTGGCCGCCGATGCCCTGTCGACGGCGCTGTTGGTCAGCGGTTCGCCCTGGCCCGAGGTGCGGTGCCATTGGCTGGTGCCGCGGGCAACGTAGCAGGGGTCGCATGTCTGCGACCCCTGCAATCCCGCGGCACCTCCGCACCGGCGCCTACGGCCGCGCGGTCGTGTCACCCTTCTCCGCCTGCCACCGAGTCATCACCATCCCCCGCTCCCGCTCAACTCGCTTCAGTGCCTCCTGCCAAGCGCTGCTCTGCACCGTGCCGTAGACGACATCGAACTGCTCATAGACGGGGAGGGGATTGTCGAACAGGAAGATGGCGGAGGCCTGCTGCCGCACGGGGAGCTGGCGTCCGGTAAAATTGGCTGTCACCGGCACGATGGCCACGGGGCGCCAGAACTGGTTGCGGTAGAGCAGGCTCACATTTTCCGGGTCGAACCTGGCATCGGCACGGAGGGCAAAGAACGTCACCAGCGCCAGTCCCGGTCTCGACAGGGCGGCGTTCGAGGCGGCCGAATCGATGGCGGTCTGGCGCGAGGCGATCAGGCCTTTCAGTGCGTCGTACCCATCTTTCGCGACCAGCAGCAGCACCCGCTCATCGAGGGGCAGAAACCGGAGCTCGATATCATCAAGCGTGATCCGGATGCTCAGCTGGTCCGATCGGATGGTGCCGTAGCCGGCTGGGGGCAGATCCCCGGCCGCGATCTCCACCTGCGCCCCCGCGTTGCCTGTCGTGAGCAGTCCCAGGGCGAGCAGCGCCGGGAGCCAGCGTCGTGTCCTCATGAGGCCTCGGTCGGGTTGGCGACGGCCAGAATGCTCTCGCCGAGTTCGACGATTCCCAGGCCGCTCAGGCAGCTGGTGAGCTGCACCTGCTCCTCCGGGAGTCCCACCTGTCGCGCGATGGTCTTGAGCCTGGCGAGTCGCTGTCCATGCGGCAGTTTGTCCGCCTTGGTGAGGGCCACGAGGATCGGGAGCTGCCGCTTCTCCATCTCCTGGGCGTACGCCAGATCGTCGGTGGAGGGTTCGTGCCGGATG
>JANOFA010001059.1:0-5560 GCA_031413355.1 Gemmatimonadota bacterium
CCAGGCGCTGGCCAGCCGCCGCACCATCGGCCAGGCCTTTGCCCTGGCGCAGGCCTTCCTCCAGACCAAGTACGGCGACGTCCACGAGATCGGGATAGCGAAAATGCGCGGCGTGGACATGGGGGCGGCGTCCGCACCGGGCGACGCCATCCCGTGGGGACTGTACATCAAGGAAGAGCACGAAGCCGAGGTGCTGAACTGGAAGCTGCCGTACTACCAGGCGGTGGGACTGCCGCAGGACATCATCCAGTACATCGGCAGCAGCTTCACCGCCAATCGCTACATCATGCTCGTGCTGGACGAGATGGCCCGCTATAACCCGGACATCTACACCCAGATGATGGAGGTGCGAGGCGGCGAGTCGGTCAAGAGAGATTCTCGGGAGTACCCGGAGCTCATCGTCCGGAACCTCCCCTGGCCGCTTGGCAGTCAGATCCGGCTGCTGCGGCAGCAGGACAGCCCCGGTGTCGAGCGGCTCGAGCACCTGGTCAGTGCCTATGTGCGGACCTCACAGCTGCTCTACTACATCCTGCTGTCCAACCTCTGGGAGCAGAGCCGGCTGAAGAAGATCACGCTCCCCAAGGCGTTCGATGCCGGGCTGACGCTGGACGCCCGCGCCTTTGCCGGTTTCGACTTCCTGGCGAAAACGGTTGACCTGTATCGGCTGTTCCACGCCCAGGGTGTGGCGCCGTATGTCGCGGAGTATGAGCGGGTGGCAGAGGCGTGGGATGCCCCGGCCGGGCCGCTGCAGAAGGCGCATGCCTATCTGGAGCAGCTTCGCACCGAACTGCAGGCGGACAACCCCACCACCGACCTGGAGCAGCGCTGCCTGACCGCCGAGCAGGCGTTGTCGGTTGTGCTGCGCTCGGCGGCGTTCCTGGCCAGCTACCGCATGCTCACGGTGCGCAACATCTCGGTCGAGGCGACCCGGTTCGAGGCGGTCAAGTACGAGCTGGACCTGGGGCCGCTCAATGCGGTCGACAGCAGCGCGCTCAGTCTCTATCAGGATGTGGCGCAGCGCCGGAAGGCGCGGCTCAGCAACAGCCAGTCGATCGTGCTCGCGCGGGATGAGAGCAGACTGGACGACTGCCTCAACCTCTCGCCGTTCATCATCGACAAGAACACCTTCGTGAGCGTCAAGAAGGGCGAGGGCGCCGACACCGCTCGCCTGGCCCACATCTTCATGCTGTCCTATCAGGAAGCGGGTCGGCTGGTCTATCTCGCCGTCGAGCACGGCATCCGCTACGCGCTCGAGAACGAGCGCGACCGGGTCCACACCGACATGACCCGCGAGGATTTTCTCGAAGGGCGGAACCTCACCCAGGCTGCGAGCGCCCCCGATCCCTTCGGGCTCGGCGCGAGCTTTGGAGCAGCGCCTCAGCCGCCGACCGAGAGCGGGGTGAAAGTCTTCCAGGTGCTCCGCGACCAGTTCGACTCCTGCGTCGCCGACCTCGGAGCGACGCCATGACTCCGAGCCCCTTCAAGTTCCTCGACGCCTACCAGAAGGAGGACAAGGACAGCTTCTTCGGGCGCGAGCGCGAGACGGCCCAGCTGTACAACGCGGTGCACGCATCGAACCTGGTGCTGGTGTATGGCGCCTCGGGGACCGGCAAGACCAGCATCATCAACTGCGGGCTCGGCAATCAGTTTGTCGACTCCGACTGGCTGCCGCTGTATGTCAGGCGCGGCACCGATCTCAATCGGTCGCTGGAGCGGGAGATCACCGGCGCCATGAAGCAGCCGGGGCCGGCCGGGGAGGTCCCCATCACCGAGCGGATCCGGGCGCTCTACCTCGATCACTACCGCCCCATCTACCTCGTCTTCGACCAGTTCGAGGAGCTGTTCATCTCGGGGACTATCGCGGAGCAGCAGCTGTTCTACGAGACCCTTCGGCAGATCCTGGCGACTGGCGCCAGCTGCAAGCTGCTGATCGTCATCCGGGAGGAGTACATCGCCTACCTCTCGGCGCTGGAGAAGGTCATACCGTCGCTGTTCGACAACCGGCTCCGGATCGAGAAGATGAATGACTCGAACCTTGGCCGCATCATCATCGGCACCGCGCGAGCGGCCGGCATCCAGGTCACCGATCCGCCGGCGACGGCATCGGGCATCCTGGAGAACATCCGCGACCGGCGCACCGGCATCGACCTGACCAATCTCCAGCTCTACCTGGACCGTCTCTGGCGCGCCGACCTGCAGCGGCAGGGAACGGCAACACCTGCGACGGTGACCTTCGACCCGCCGCTGGTCAAGAAGGTGGGCAAGCTGGGGAACGTGCTCTCCGCCTTTCTGGACGAGCAGCTGGCCCTCATCGAGGCCGCGCTTGCGCGGCGCGGTGTGACGCAGCCGCAAGGCGTCCCACTCGAAGTGCTGTTCGCGCTGGTAACCGAGGAAGGGACCAAGCGGAATCTCGACGTCGCCGAAATCCTCGACGCCCTCCCAGGGAACAGCGGTATCGGGGAGCCGAACCTCAGGTTCTGCCTGGCGGAGCTGGAGCGGGTCCGGCTGGTGCGACCGCTGCTGGGATAGATCGGGCCGTTGGCCCTGCACTGATGGATGGTGGGGCAGGCGTCCCGCCTGCCCGCACCGATCCCTGGGCTGCTCCCCGGGTTGAGATGAGTCGGGCCTTCGGCCCTCCCCCTGCGGGACGATGGTCTCGGGCTGTGCGCGACCCTCCCGCGCTATTCCCGCTGATGACAGCGCCCTCATCGGATCGTGATTCCCGAGATCCGAGGGCGCGGACCCATGGTCCCGCGACGCGCCCCCCCGCACTCCCCCGCCCCCACCCTGCCGCATTCCGGTACGCCTGGAGGCGCCCCGCCGCCGCATGATGCCGGATGCCCTCTTGCCTCCCCCGCGCCGCCGAGCCGACATTATGCGCATGCCCACGCCGGTCCTGCCGCTGCACGTGCCACGCTATACCATCGCCGACCTGGAGGAGTTCCCGGACGACGGGCAGCGCTACGAACTGCTCGAGGGGTTCCTGCTCGTGACCCCGGCGCCGGGAGGACCGCATCAGCTGATCGCCGCCCGCTTGGCCTTTGCCCTGCAGACGCTGCTGGCTCGGCGGGCCTACGTCACCGGACCGGGAGTCGTCGAACTGGCGCCCAGGACCCACCTCGAACCGGATGTGCTGGTCTTTCCCGGACCCATCACGAAGGACTTCGCCTGGACCGACCTCACCAGCCACTGGCTCGCCGTCGAGGTGCTCAGCCGGTCGTCCCGGAAGTATGACCGCGAGTTCAAACGGGACGCCTATCTGGCGCTCGGGGTACCGGAGGTCTGGCTGGTCGATCGGGGGGAGCGGGCCATCTTCGTCTGTCGGTCGGGGGAGGGAGAGCGGCGGGTGACCGGTGAGTGCCCCTGGCTTCCGCCCGGGATGACCAAGGCCCTGACCATCGAGATCGAGCAGCTGTTCCTGGATCTGTAGGTCGGGAGGTCGGGTGCGGGCAGGCGGGACGCTTGCCGCCTGAGTCTGGTTCTGGCCTGAAGGGATCCGTCGCTGCGCCCTCGGTCCGCTCTGGGCTGCGGCTCGGGATGTCACTATTAGCCAACGGCCAACGGCTAATGGCCAACGGCCAACGGCCAACGGCTAAAGGCCAACGGCCATCATCCCCAGGTACGCCACCATCCTCCCATCCGCCCCCTTGCTGGCCCGGTGACTGTAGAATTTCTGGCAGTCATGCGCCGAGCACCATTGTGATGTTGATAGAAAAATGACGCCGAGCGAGCGCGCCTGCTCTGCCAGCACGGCACGCAGGTCAGCGTGCAAGGGACCGGCGCCATCCCTGGGTAACCCACAGCCGTCCATCACCTCAGAACCTACTTCATAGCACTCGCCACAAATTCCTACTCCACAGTGTATTACAATGTTGTGCACATCGCTTCCACAGTGCTCAACCATTGTCGAGATACCGCGCTCCATGATGCCGCAAGCCGTCCCGCGCCACCCACTGTGGAGCAGCCCAATTGACCGACTCACCGGATCGACAAGGTAGACGGGAATGCAGTCGGCGACTGTCACGGTGAGCAGGATTCCGACAGTCGCAGTCGCATGGCCGTCGACCCCTTCGACCTGAAGCCAGCGCTCCCCGTCGCCGTTATCCACATGCCAGGCCACATCCGTCCGGTGCACCTGGTGGCCCAGTACCGTCATGCCGAACCCGGGCTCGGCGCGCCGGAAGGCCCGCCACCGGGTCATCGTCTCCTCAATAGGGGCAGCGTTCCACAGCCCGAGGTCGAAACCCCGCCCCCCGCCCTCCCCACGCCCGGTTATCCCGGCGACGACGCCAAAGCGCTCCCGCCAGCCGGGGATCTCGAACCGGGGGACGGGACCGGGAAGCTGAACTTCGCGAATCGTGTTGGGCATGGAGGCGGAAGGCGCGGGGCGCGGGGCGATTGAGGGGAGAGTGGAAATACGTGGGAACCACACGCTGTGCGGACCAGGGCAGCTCGAGGCGCTGGCTGCCGGAACCGGCTCCGCCCCGCCGACTCCAAACCGCCCAACCGCCCAACCGCCCAACCGCCCGTCCGCCCGCCCGCCTACTCCAACCGCTCAAGATCTGCCCCCAGCGCCCGCAGCCGGACGTCGATCTGCTCGTAGCCCCGCTCGATCTGCCCCACATTGTGGATGGTGCTCTGGCCGTCGGCGGCGAGAGCGGCGAGCAGCATGGCCATGCCAGCCCGTATATCGGGCGACTCCACCGTGCCACCGCGCAGCTGCGCCGGCCCGGAGATGACCGCCCGGTGCGGGTCGCACAGGACAATCCTGGCCCCCATGCCGATGAGCTTGTCCACGAAGAACAGCCGGGACTCGAACATCTTCTCGAAGATCAGCACCATCCCCTCGCACTGGGTGGCGGTGACCACGGCAATTGACATGGCGTCGGCCGGAAAGGCCGGCCACGGCCCATCCTCGAGCTTGGGCACATGGCCACCGAGGTCGGGCCTGATCCGCCGCTCCTGGTCGGCATCGACGATCAGCCGCTGGCCATCGAGCCGGGGCCGCACGCCCAGTCGCTCGAATCCCAGCAGGGTGCTGCGCAGATCGTCGGGACGCACCCCCTCGATCGTGATCGGGCTGTTGGTGACGGCGGCGAGCCCGATGAAGCTGGCGACCTCAATATGATCGGGGCCAATGCTATACGACGTCCCCGTGAGGCTCCGCCCTCCCTCTATGGTGTAGACATTGGTCCCGATGCCCTCGATCGACGCGCCCATCGCCACCAGCAGGCGGGCGACGTCCTGCACATGCGGCTCCGCGGCGGCGTTGAGCAGGACGGTGCGCCCCTTGGCCATGACGGCCGCCATGAGCGCATTCTCGGTCCCGGTGACGCTCGGCTCATCGAGGAAGATTTCCGCCCCGACGAGCTGCTTGGCCTCCAGAGTGTAGTGGTCGCCCACCAGCAGCGACGCCCCCAGCTGTTCCAGCGCCAGGAAGTGGGTATCGACCCTGCGCCGGCCAATGACGTCGCCCCCGGGCGGCGGCAGCACGACCTTCCCGAACCGGGCCAGCAGCGGGCCGGCCAGCAGGATGGAGGCGCGGATACGGGTGCAGAGG
>JANOFA010001060.1:0-1381 GCA_031413355.1 Gemmatimonadota bacterium
CACCGGTTCGCTGAAGCGGCGGTTCATTGACACACCGATCGAGGGAATGGTGCGGGCCAAGTCCGGCAGTATCGCCCGGGTCAACACGCTGTCGGGGTATATCGAGCTGCCCGGCCGGACCCTGACCTTTTCAGTGCAGGCCAATCACCACGCCCTCGGCGTACGGCATATGCTGGCGCAGATCGACAGCATCGTTGTCGCGCGGGCGAAGGCGGCGGAAAAGATCAGGCGATAGGCGCGGGGCGGCACCGGTGCCGACCCCACTCCCGACCGCCTACTCCCCAGCGCCCATCGTACACCTCCCCCACTCAACGAGCCTCCATGCGCCTCTTGCTGATCCGCCACGCCGATGCCGGCGATCGCAACCCCACGCTCTGGCCCGATGACACCCAACGGCCCCTCTCCGAGCGTGGCCGCAAGCGGCACGAAAAAGTCGCCAAGCGGATGCGGCGCCAGGACCTGGTGCCCGACCTCCTGCTGTCGAGTCCGTGGCTCCGCGCCTGGCAGACCGGTACCCTGACGGCCGACGTGGTCGGGTGTGATCCGCCCACCGCCTGCGCCGCGCTGGCGGCTCCGCCCGTCCTCGCGGCAATCGCCACGGCGATCGGGGCGACCGCCGGCGATCGGCTCGTCGCGCTCGTGGGTCATGAACCGTGGCTCGGCGAACTGGCCGCCCTGCTGCTGGTCGGCGACGACCACCTGACGATCGATTTCGCCAAGTCGGCGGTGCTGGGCCTGCGGACCGAGCGTGTCGCCCCAGGCGAAGCCACGCTGGAGTTCTTCTGGCGGCCCAAGGCGGGATGAGGAATTACTTTTGGTCGCCATGACCTCCCCACTTCCCCTCCGCGTCGCAATCGTCGGTACCGGCCCGTCCGGATTCTACGCGGCCGAGCACCTCCAGAAACAGCACCCGGGCGTCGAGATCGACCTCTTCGACCGGCTGCCAACGCCCTTCGGTCTGGTGCGCGGCGGCGTCGCCCCCGATCACCAGAAGATCAAGTCGGTCACCCGGATCTACGAGAGGATCGCCACCCAGCCCGGGGTGCGATTCCTCGGCAACGTGACCATCGGCCGCGACCTGACATGCGCGGAGCTCCGCGCGCACTATCAGGCGGTGATCTACGCCATCGGCGCCCCCAGCGACCGGGTGCTCGGCGTTCCTGGCGAGGCGCTGGCCGGCAGTCATCCCGCCACCGATTTCGTCGGCTGGTACAACGGCCATCCTGACTATCGCGACCAGCAGTTCGACCTCACGCAGGAGGCGGTTGCGGTCATCGGCATGGGCAACGTGGCGGTCGACGTGGTCCGGGTTCTCGACCGCACGCCGGTAGAGCTGCACAGCAGCGACATCGCAGCGCACGCGCTTGAGGCCCTGCGGCAC
>JANOFA010001061.1:0-2861 GCA_031413355.1 Gemmatimonadota bacterium
GTCCAGCACCAGGACTGCGCGATTCACCAGTGGCGCAGCCGACACCGCGCCCACCGCCTCCCGCTCACCGCTCGCCAGCGGGAGGGAAAACCAGAACTCCGCCCCGCCGCCCGACACCGGCTGGTAAGCCAGGCGACCGCCGTGGGATTCGATGATCCGGAAACTCAGCGACAGGCCGAGCCCGGTGCCTTCCCCCGGCTCCTTGGTCGTGAAAAACGGGGTGAAGAGCTGGGGCACGAGGTCCGCTGGAACTCCCGGGCCGGTATCCCGCACCCGCACCACGACCCGCTCGTCCTCACGCGCGCAGATGAGCGTGACCCGGCGTCGTTGCCCGGGCGGAAGGGCCCGGAGGGCGTGACCCGCGTTGGTGACCAGATTGAGCAACACCTGCTGCAGTTCGTCACCGTTACCACGGACCCGCAGTGGTTCGTCCAGCCGGTCCTGCACCATTTCGGTTCCGTGCAGGTGCAGTTCGTAGCCCAGCAGCAGCGCGCTTCGACCGACGGTATCGCTGAGATCAACCAGGGCATCCCCCGGCGTGGTCTTCCGGGCGAAGGTGAGCAGGTTCCGGACGATCCGCCCGGCGCGCTCCGCCTGCTCGTGAATCACCCGGAGATGCTCCGCCTCCGCCGATGCCGGTCCCACCCGCTCCTGCAGGAATTCCGCGAGCCCCGCAATCGATGTGAGCGGATTATTGATCTCATGCGCCACGCCGGAGACCAGCTGGCCGACTGCGGCGAGCTTCTCGCTCTGGATCAGCTGGCTCTCCAGGGCCCGCTGCTCCGTCACGTCCTCAACCAGCACGACGACCGCGGCGCCGCCCTGCGCCGCCGACATTGGAGCCGCTGTCAGCCGCAGGATCCGCTGCGTGGTTGTGCTGGGCAGCGTGAGCGGCGTCGGCCGTTCTCCCCGTCGCGCGGTGTCGATCAGGTGGCCCTCGCCCTCGGCTGCGCCGACGACCGTGGTCCAGAATGGCCGGCCCAGCAGCGCCGGCGCCGGCACGTCCAGCAGCCGGGCCAGCGCCGCGTTGCCCCGCGAGATTCTCCCCGCCGCATCCAGCACGGCGATGCCCTCGGTGAGCGCATTGAACGCCGTCTCCCACTCATCCTTGGCCTGCCGGACCATCTCGAACAGGCGGCTGTTCGCCAGGACCACTGCCACATGGGTGGCGACCGTTGACAGCAGCCAGAGATCTTCGGTCGAATAGCCGCCCTGGCGCCGGTCGGCCACGGCGAGGACTCCCATCGTGAGGCCATGTGCCCGGAGGGGAGCCGCCGCGCCGCTCGCGGCATGGTGCCCCGGCATCAGCAGCGGAGGAGTGTCCTCGCTGCTGCCACTCACCTCGATGCGTTCGGTCGTGATGGCGCGGAGGACGAGTGAGGGCGGCGTGTCGGGCACCGCCGCGCCGAGCGAACCCGCCAGCACCCCCTCCGCGGCAGCGATCAGCAGCACCCCGTCGCTCTCCCGCATCAACGCGACAGCGGCCCCCTCCGCATTGAGGAAGCGCATGACATACTTCGCCACCTGAGAGGCGATGCGCTCGCTCTGGAGCGATTCGGCCAGGACGTAGCTCAACTCCTGGAGCGAGAAGATCTCGTTGATCCGCCGGTCGATCTGCCGGGCGAGGATCTGGCGCTCCGCCTCGACCGACACCGCTCGGCGCTCGGCACCCTGCGACTGCGCGAGAAGGGCCCCGAGGCAGATGAGCGCGGTGATCAGGACGGGCAGGGTGGGGGCACGCGGGAGAAGCAGGGCGAGGATGGCGAGCGCGGCGACCCCGGCATGCGCCACCGGCCCCAGCGCCGGACGGCGCGAGACGAACCACAGCAGCAGCAGGCCCAATCCAATTGCCCCAAGCGAGAACAGCATCAGGCCGCGATCGCTGGCGGCGGTGCTGACGCCCAGAAGGAGGCAGGCTGCCGCCGGAGCATGGAGGAGAAGTTCGCTCCGGGCCGGCAGGGGGAAACGGCTCACGCGGGGTCTGGGATCCGGGAAGAGGGTGGAGGGGAGTCTACGAGGGTCTGCAGGCGAGCGCCAACGCGAGGGATTGCTCGCTGCCAGAAAGGGGACTAAACTAGTACGAGATTAATATTGAGAACATTTCTCAAGTAGTATTTGCCGACACTCTTTCCGGAACTTCCATGGCCCTCCCGCTTCATACCTCCCTGCTGCTCGTCGGACTTGTCGCTCCCGTCGGGGTGCTTCCGGGGCAGGCTCCGGACTCCCAGCGCACCACTATCGGCGGCTACGGTGAGGTCCACTACACCAACGCGTCAGGCCCCGACTCCCCGGGCAAGGCGAACGTCAAGCGCTTCGTGCTCTACGTCGGCCACCACTTCGACGATCGGATCACGTTCCGCTCCGAGCTGGAGGTGGAAGACGCCAGGGTCGAGGGCGGAAATGCCGGCGGTGAGGTGTCGCTGGAACAGGCTTACCTCGAGTACCGGCTCGCCGACGCGTTCGCGCTCACCGCGGGGTTGATGCTGGCGCCCGTCGGCATCGTCAACGAGTTGCATGAGCCCCCGACGTTCAACGGGGTGGCCCGGCCCGAATTCCATCGCAACGTCATTCCAACCACCTGGCGGGAGATTGGTGTCGGCGCGACTGGCCGGGTCGCCTCGCTCGGTGGCGTGAGCTGGCGCGTGCTGCTGCTCAATGGCATCACGGCCTCCGGCTTCTCCGGCCCTTCGGGCATCCGTGGGGGCCGGCAGAAAGGCCAGAACGCCAGCTTCGCCAATCCCTCGCTCACCGGTCGGCTGGAGTATGGCCGGCCGGGCCTGAAGGTCGGCGGGTCGTTCTGGGTTGGAGGCAGCGCCAACCAGGACAAATCCAACACCTGCTCCTCGTTCCCGCCTTGCGGG
>JANOFA010001062.1:0-2114 GCA_031413355.1 Gemmatimonadota bacterium
CGCCTTTCCCGACAACGCGGCCTACACCGCGAGCAAGTTCGGCCTGCGCGGGCTGCACGAATCGCTGGCAGCGGAGTACGCCGGTACCGGAGTGCGCTTTTCCCTGGTGTCGCCCGGCTCGACCGATACCGAGATCTGGGATCCCTTCGATCCTGACGCCCGGCCGGGATTTTTGCGCCGGGCGCTCATGCTGCGACCGGAGGACGTCGCCGAGGCCGTCGTGTTTGTCGCTACGCGCCCGTCACACGCCACGGTGGAGTGGCTGCGGCTGTCACCGAACCCTGGCGAGGGCGGCGGCGAGTCGTGAGGATGTCCGGGAACCGGGAACCGGGAACGGGAACAGCCGTCTCGCCGATCCTGACGACTCTCTCCATCGGGGCGCTCATAGCTGCGCTGCTCCTGATCACCGGCATCCCGGTTCCCGCTTCCCGGTTCCCCGTCCCCCCTTCCCCGGTTTTCGCTGCCGCCGCGGACCCGCCGCTGTTTCCCCCGCTGCCTGACTCCACCGGCTGGGGTGTCCCGGTCCTCAGCGTCGCCCGCGATCCGGCCGGGACGCTCTGGGTCGGCACCTACGGGCAGGGAATTTTCCGGCTGAAGGCTGGCGCGAAAGTCTGGGAACGGATCCGGCACGATACGACCGGAACGAGCATCTCGTGGGACTTCGTGCACGCCTTTGCCTTCGGGCCGCGGGGCGAGGTGTGGTATGGAACGGTGGGCAACGGCTGGGGGCTCTCGCGTGACGATGGGGCGACCTGGACCAACTGGACCTTCACTCAACTCGGCCCGGAATGGCAGTACGTCGCCCCCGACGGCATTGTCATCCGGGGGGACTCAACCTGGGTGGCGACCGCCGACGGCCTGCAGCTGACGGTAGACGATGGAGCGCACTGGACGGCGTTTGGCGATCGGAGCGGTCCGGCGGCGCGCGGCCCGGCTGATACCACCCTGGCCTTGCTGGAGAATGAGTACGTCCGCCGGATCGGGTTCGACCGGCAGGGGGTGGTGATCGCGACGTTACGCGGGACCGAACGGGTCCGCTACGGGGTCGCCGGCTGGAGCAGCGAACCGGTCGGGGCGGGGCAGGTGGCGTTCCGCCCGCGGAACCGTGTGCTGATCGAAGGCTCGCTGTGGGCCGGCACTGCCTGCGGCCTCAGACCCGTGAGTGATACACTCCCGTGCCTGCGCGGGCTGGCGCGGGGGGCCGACCTCCCGAGGGCGCCGCGCACGACCTGGTTTGCCCGCCCGATCGATCGAGCGGACAACGCCTATATCGATCAGACCTACCGGTACGGTTCGACGATGGGTGGGAACTTCCAGCAGCATCAGGGGGTCGAGTTCAACAATCCCGACGGGACCCGCGTGCTCGCGATTGCCCGGGGACGGGTGGTCTATGCCGGCCGGGCGGAGCAGGGCGCCCTCACCGTCGCCATCCGCCATGATTCGACGGTAACCGGCGCTGGCGGACCGCTGCGGATCTTTTCGGTCTACTACCACAACTCGGCGCTACGAGTCAAGCTGGGCCAGCAGGTGGCGGCGGGGCAGGTGATTGCGGAGGTGGGTAACAGCGGTCGCGCCACCAACGATCACATGCACCTCGAGGTCCAGGCGGTGCCGGGCGATGATGCCGCTCGCGTCGTGGACAGCCTGGAGCGATTCCCTCCCTACACCACCAACCCGGAACTGTGGATCGAGCCGCTGCCGGGCACCGGCCTCGTCGCCGGCCAGGTGCTCGATGCATCGGGTCAGCCGATCCCGCAAGCCCGGGTGTACGGCCTGGTGAAGCTGGAGCCCGCCGAGACGCCGTTTGTGTACGCCGAGACCTACGGGGAGCATGCCCATCCTCATCCGCTCTACAATGAGAACTTCGCCGTCGGCGATGTGCCGCCGGGGACCTACACCCTCGGTGTCGAGATCGCCGGGCGAAAAGTGCTGCGCCGGGTGACGGTCGAACCTGGCCTGCTCACCTGGGTCGTGTTCCGGCCCTGATTCCGCCGACCGGTCGTTGCCGGGTGGCGGGCGGTCGCCGATCGACCCCTGCCCACAAACCCCCGGCAATTAACCCCCAAGTTAAACGAAAAAACCGACCACCACACCAGCCCCCCCGACCAATACGA
>JANOFA010001063.1:0-6134 GCA_031413355.1 Gemmatimonadota bacterium
CGTCGCGCGGCACGATGGCTCGCCCTCGATGCCCTGGCGATTGCCGGCCTCATCATCGCGGGGTCCACCCTGCGCGCCCGGCTGGTCGAGGAATTGGCGCGGTCGGGGGTCGGTTCCACCGTTGCCTCATGGGCGCTCGCATTGTTCACCCTCGTCCTGGTGAGTCCGTTCCTGCTCGGCATATTCCGGGTGACGCGGGTACTGGGCAATGAGCTCGGGGAGATCGCGATTCCGCTGCCGCCGTCCGGAAGAGTGGACAATGGCCGGGCACCACGGCGCATGCTCGGTGTGGCCGTGCAGCTGGCGGGTATCGTCGTGACGGGCGGTCCGCTCATCCTTGCGACCCAGCCGTTCCTGCCGCCGCTCAGCGGTCTGGTCGTGCTGGCGCTGGTCCTGGTGCTGATCGGCGTCATCTTCTGGCGCCGGGCCACCGATCTGTTCGGTCACTTCCAGGCGGGAGCGGAACTGGTCGTCGCCACCCTGGGCAAGCAGCTTCAGGCCGACCATGTCGAGGTCGATCCGATTCGCCATATGCTGCCGGGGCTGGGCGACTTCGCCCCTGTACGGGTGGCGGAGGAGAGCGAAGGCAACGGTCGGACGCTTGGGGAGCTGAACCTGCGAGGCCGCACCGGGGCGACGGTGATCGCGCTGGCCCGCGGCGATCGGCGCATCGCCTTTCCGGAGGCGCATGAACGGATTGCGGCGGGCGACCTGCTTGCCCTGACAGGCAGCTCCGAAGCGATACATGCGGCAGGGGAGATCCTGCTGGCACCGGCTGCGGTAGCCGACCACTTTTCCTCCAGCCTCGCCGGATAAGATTGTGATGGGTGTGACTTCCTGCGGAGAGACTGCCATGCCCCGACGGCTCGCTCCAATCGCCCTGATGATGCTGATCGCCGCGTGCCGCCCGACCACTGGCGCCCTCCCCGGTAGTCTCGCGCAACGATTCGCCGCAGAGCACATCGTCCGTCAGGCCGACGACCAGACCTTCCGCTACACCTATTACTCCCGCGCGACGGAGGGTCCGCGGTGGGAAGAACGGGATGCCTCGATCATCGTCACGCGGCAGAGTGTCTTCATTCACAAGAATGGAAAGGTCGGGCTCGACCTGCGTGCCACCAGCCGGAAGGCGACCGACGTGCGTCGCGACGGCGAGCGGGTGATCATCGGTGCGGGGAGCGGGCAGTCAAAGGCGTCGTGGTCGTTCCGCCCGCCTGAAGATCCGGCGGGCTGGGCTGCGAACATCAGGGCAGTGATCGATCCGCCGCCTGAGGCTGATCCTTTCCTGGACCCGGACTGAGTGGGCCGGTAGGCGTGGGTCTGGGATCGCTGGAGAGCCGTGGGAAATGGGGGAGGGAGAATGTGGGACGTTGAACGAACCGTACGCTACGCCGGGGAGGATTGCATCGCGCTAGAGCAGGCGTTGGGCAGCTGGCGGCGAGCGGGTTGCTGTCATGGGCCCCGGGGCAGTGCTCCGGGGCCCATGGTTGTTCGTGGTGGCGGCATCAATTGCCGGGCGCGTCCGCCAGCGGACTCCGCCATGCCCGGCGGGAGGGCGAACGCCCATACCACTGTACTCCATGTTGCGGAATGCACCGCGCCGGGACATCGTCGAAGCTGTTCGTTACACGAACAGTGCGAAAACGCACTGTGGGTGCATTGCGGACCTGGATCCTGGGTGCAACTGTGTTCATATCGACCCTAGGCGATGATCCCGGAGCTGTTTCGGCGGTTCCTCCGCGGGTGAACCGGGCAATGTTTCGGGGGCGGTCAATACGATTCCTCACTCAACCAACCAGCTTTCAAGGAGAATGTCATGTCGCTGAGAACCCTGTGCACCGTGGCGCTCGTCGCGTCCTGCATCGCCGTGGTTGCCCCCACAGTCGCGAGTGCCGATGCGAACGCAGAGCAACAGCAAGTCTGTACCTTCTGCAGTTGGAACCCTTACACATATCAGTTGGTTTGCTTCACCGGGGCCACTATCGGCGACACGGCGTGCCATTGTTGGGCCCACAACTGCGCGTTAGTCTGAGTGGGCAAGTACGAGCGGATGTCTGTTTGGCGGCGTTGGACATTCCCCTTCGCAATCGCCGTCCTAGTAGGCGTGGCGGAGTTGTGCGGAGACACTTCACTTGTACTTGCACAGGAAACGCGGACGTGGCCAAGCTTCAAATCAGTCTCCATAGGTGTACCCTCCGCGACTCCGACCCAACTTCACCTCGTGGGGGAAATAGGAACCGAGGAGGGAGAGGGGCCCTCCACTCTCGGGTTTCTTGCCGACGCGGCGCTGGATCAGGCTGACCGCATCTATGCGATCGATCCGACGGAGCACAGAATCGCAGTCTTCGGCCCCGCGGGGACCTTTGAGAAATGGATAGGGAGGACTGGGGGGGGGCCGGGTGAGATGCTCTCCCCGTTCAAGCTTATCATCGTAGGGGACACGCTGATCGTCTATGACCGCCAATTGAGTCGAATCAGCTTCTTTTCCACTGCAGGGGAATTCGGGCACTCCTTTCAAATCACAGTGCCGACTCTTGCCTCCCTTGCCGAAGGTCCCGATGGAACCTTATTTGCCGCAGTGCCGGGGCGGCAGCATCGTCTTGTGCAGACGGACCGTTCTGGAAAGGTGATCCGCACCTTTGTACCTACACCGGAGATCGATGCCACAACCAGCGGCAACTACGCGCCAGAACCGGGCGCAGCGTGTTTCCAGCCCGGTGGACTCCTTATCTACTCCAATTCCTGGACGTACGAGATTGCCGGGATCGATCCCAAGAGTGGCATTCCACAGTGGGTACGCTCGGATGAGAATGAGGTCATGGTTCCTCAGAAGTCGAAGATCCCAGGTGTTTTCGGGACGATTCAGCGAGGCGCCATTCTCGGTCTCGAGTGCGGGCCAAAGCGAATCGTGTTCGCCTACTTCGATAGAGAAACATCCTCCATCTACTACGATTTCCTCGACTCCGACGGGAAGCTGACCGACAGAAAGCGCTTTACCCGGGATGCTGGCGGCCCCTTTCCGGGCTTTTTGGGTGCCTTGCACGGCGACAAGCTGCTCACATTCAGAACCAAGCCATTCCCGCAACTCTTCCTCTACCGAGTGATGCCATAGCAGTCGACTCGAGCCAAACGAGAAATCGATGCCCGATAGGTTGAGGTGGTGCGAGATGGCGGTGTGGCTTGTTGCCATTGTCGCGCTGGGCGCGCTGCTGGTCGAACGGCAGTCGGCGGCGCGGCTTCGAAAGGAGCTGTTTGCGCTGCGGGCGAGCAACGTCAGCGAAATGCCCTTACTGAAACAACGCACAAGCGCTTACGAGGGACTCATGGGGCATGTTGCCCTTGGTGACGGGGTGGGCCTTAGCGGGACAGATCATAACGGGGACAGCACGTCTTTCTATCCTCGTCATGCGGTCGGCAGGACACTCCTCTATTCAATCGTGCCGACATGCCCTTCCTGCTGGCAGGCAGTCCCATTCCTGAATGCATTAGACGCATCTGGGAGTTGCGATGTCCGGGTACTCGCGATCGCCGTTGGGGATACGCCCAGCTTTGTGCGTGCCGACAGTGGCCGTACCCGGTTTGATGTTCTGTTCAATGCCTCGGGGGCACTGTGGGAGGCCTTGCCTATTGCGGTGCCTAGTTCGGCCGTGCTCATCGGTGAACATGGGCGACTTGAGGCTCTCTGGCCCGGGGGCCCCTCGGGGCTTCCGACTGCGGAGATATTGGGAATTCTTGGACCGAAATGCGCTGTGACGTAGCAGCGCCTGGTCGGCCAGCTCGCCGCCCTCAGTCCCCGGTTCCCAGATACTCCACCGCAAACCGCTCCTGCCGCGCCGCCTCCGCCGGACTCCACAGCTCATACGTCCTCCCCGCCGTCCTCCCCGCCGTCCGCCAGGCCGAAGACCAGAGCTTCCGCATCACCTATTACTCCCGTGCGACACAGGGTCCGCGGTGGGAGGAACGGGATGCGTCGATTATTGTCACGGAGCAGAGTGTTTTCATTCACAAGAATGGCAAGGTCGGGCTCGACCTGCGTGCCACCAGCCGGAAGGCGACCGAAGTGCGGCGCGTCGGCGAGCGGGTGATCATCGGTGCGGGGAGCGGGCAGTCGAAGGTGTCGTGGTCATTGCGCCCGCCGGATGATGCGGTCGGATGGGCTGCCAGCATCAGGGCGGTGATCGATCCAGCGCCCAAGCCTGATCCGTAGCTGGATCCGAAGTGACCGCCCCTCGAGACACGATCCTGGTGTTGCTGAGGAACCGGTCCTGGCGTTGGGCAGGAAGATACAACGGCCCCGGGGTAACGCTCCGGGACCCGTCGATGTTGAAGTCATGCCGTCGCTCAGCGCTTCGGATCCACAATCTCCTCCGCCCCTGCGACAACATCCCGCAGATCGAGCGGGGTCGCCCGGACGAACTCGATCAGGGTCGGCGGGGCATCACGGCACTCCCGCCCCCCGCACCACCCGTCCCGGTGTGGCCCCGGTATGCTCGCCGTCCTTGAGCACCTGGGTGCCATTCACGAAGACATCGCGCACGCCGGTGGAATACTGGTGCGGCTTCTCGAAGGTCGCGTGGTCCTGGATCGTTGCCGGATCAAACACGACCACGTCGGCATAGTAGCCCGGACGGAGGGCACCACGGCGCTTGAGCCGGAGCGTCGTGGCGGGGAGCAGCGTCAGGCGGTGGATCGCCTGTTCCAGCGGGATGAGCTTCTCGTCCCGGACGTACTTGCCGAGCAGCCGAGCAAAGGTGCCATAGGCGCGCGGATGCGGATTGGACTTGAGGAAGACTCCCTCGGGTGCCAGGCTCGCCTCATCGCTGCCAAAGCTGATCCACGGCACCTGGATCTGCTTGCGCACATTTTCCTCGGACATTGAGTAGTAGATGCAACCGACCCGGCTGTTGTCCTGAAACACGAGATCCATCGCCGTCTCTTCCGGTCCCGTTCCGCGCGAGGTGGCGACCTGGGCGAGCGTCCGCCCGGTGTAATGCTTGAGCGAGTCGTTCTTGAAGCCAACCAGCAGCACGTGGTCCGCGCCTCCCCCCTTGGCCAAGGCGGCGGTCACCTCCGGCTTGAGTCGTCGGCGGGTGGCGGGGTCCTGCAGCCGGCCGGCCCACGCGGCAAAGCCCCCCTCACGAACCCAGCCGGGCATGATCGCATCGAGCCCGGTAGCACTGGCCGGGTAGGTGTACATATCGGCGGTGACCTTGAGCCCCTTGCTGCGTGCCTCCTCGATCCGTCTGAGCAGCTCGTCCTCCTTGTCCCAATTGCGCGGACCCGAGGTCTTCAGGTGATAGATCTCCGCCCGGGCGCCGGCTCGTGCCGCGATCCCGAGGAACTCATCCAGCGCCTCGAAGAGGCTGTCGCCCTCGTTCCGGATATGCGAGATGTAGATGCCACCCCTCGCTGCGGCGATCTGCGCCAGCCATTCCAGTTCGGTGGACGTCGCGAACATCCCCGGCTCGTAGATCAGGGAGGAGCCGACGCCGAGCGCACCCTCCGACATCGCCACCCCGACCAGCTGCTGCATCTGGGCGAGTTCCGACTTCGTGGCCTGCCGCGAATCGTGGCCCAGGACATACTGCCGCACGGTGGCGGCGCCGACGAACGACGCGACATTGGGCGAGACGCCCCGCTGCACCAGCGTGTCGAGGTAACCCGCCAGCGTGGTCCAGGTGATGGGAAAGCGGATGTCGCCCTGCGCCGCCTCCCACTCGGCCTTCATCGCCGCGGACCGGCCGTCAACATCTCTGGCGTCGCCAACATCGGCGGCCCCATCGCGTCCTTGTCGGACGCCGGCTTCGGATTCACGCAGAACGTCTTCCAGGTGAACGATTCCCTCACCTGGATGCGCGGCGCTCATAGCTTCAAGGCGGGCTTCGATATCCAGAATGTGAAGGACACGCGGACTTCCACCGCTTTCCAGCTCTACTCGTTCCCGAACGCGGCTGCCTATCTGGCCGCCCGGTCGGGCGCCAATACGAGGGGCTACACAAGCTTCCAGCAGTACTTCGGGGAGCCCGACCTCGCATTCACCTCCAATCTGTTCGGCACGTTCGTTCAGGACGAATGGCGTGTGTCGCCAAGCCTGAAACTGGTTTACGGCTTGCGCTATGACTACTATTCCGTCC
>JANOFA010001064.1:0-1094 GCA_031413355.1 Gemmatimonadota bacterium
GGTGGCCAAATCTACGGCGGACCCGACGAGGTCGCTTCCACAACGGCGCTCTACCCGGGAACCGATGACTATACGAGTGCCGCAACCTGGCGACCCACCAGCCGAGCACGGTCATCGCGCCGGTGGCGAGGACGTTCACTCCGTCATTCGTCAGCCAGGCCAGTCCGCCGGTGTGGCGGGTCGATTGGCCGCAGCGATGCACTCGTTGTTCGGTCGGCCGATCGCAGCCCGCGCAGTGAAACCTGCCCTGCGCCGCCGCCCCAAGAATTGAATCAACCAGCATGCCGAGCATACCCAGAAGCAGGGCCGGGGAGAAGAGGGACGGGGCGCCGGCCACGACGGCGCTGGCCAGTCCGACGAGAGTGGCGCCGAGGCCGGCGCCCGCGGTACCGAGCAATGTGACGCCGCCACTCGTCCCCGCCGGCACCGGCCGTCCAGTGAGAATGTGGCGCGGCAGGGTGCGGCTCCATCCGCCGAAGGCGGTGGCCCAGGTATCCGCGGCGGCAGCGGCGAGACTGATCGTCACGACTGGAAGTGCGGCCGGGCCCAGTACCAGCGCCGCGAGCGCGGCCGCTCCACCATTGGCGAGCACCTGCCACTGGTCGCGCTGATTGCCCTTGGAGTCGAACCGCTCGGCGCCGCGATCCGGGGCCAGACGGGAGATGACGCTCGAGCCGACAAAGAAAGCGCCGAGTGCCGCCAGCCCGGCCCAGCCGGTCGCGCTGGCGATGCTCGTGCCCACCAGGCCGGCCGCCAGCGCCCCAAGTCCGGTGAGTGCGCGCAGGCGCCAGCCGAGCAAGGCGATCAGGGTGGAGAGGGCGAGGGCGAGGGGCATGGGCGGCGAGCGTCCGGGAGCAGGAGGGTCGGGGCCGACCGCCGGTCGGCCCGCACCCGTGATACCGAATGGTAGTGATAGCAGGGAGTCCCACAGAGGACTGGGAGTAGACCGAAAGAGGTGGAACGGTACGTGGCGGAAGGTTATGAGCTACCGGATCGGGCTCAAGATGAGTTATTGTAGTCGCGGCGTGTGAGACATATCACATGCCTTCCCGTCTCCGATTTCGCTGCCACCTGCTTCCTGCCACCTGCCACCT
>JANOFA010001065.1:0-2501 GCA_031413355.1 Gemmatimonadota bacterium
CGTGCAGTTCCAGCGCATGCCGAATGTGTCGCTCCTCCCGGGCAAGAACGACTACACCTGGGACGACGTGATCTCGCAGACCGACAAGGGCATTGCGATCGTCGGCGACGGCTCGTTCTCGATCGACCAGCAGCGCTACAATGCCCAGTTCGGCGGCCAGGTCTTTCACGAGATCCGGGGCGGCAAGGTTGTCGGGATGCTCAAGGATGTGGCCTATCAGATACGCACCCCCGACTTCTGGAACAGCATGGATATGATCGGCGGCAAGGCGAGCTACCAGCTCGGCGGCAGCTTCTTCGATGGCAAGGGCCAGCCGGGTCAGAGCAATGGCGTGAGTCATGGCTCAGTGCCCGCCCGCTTCCGGCAGATCAATGTGATCAACACCGGGAGGAAGGCATGAGCACCCCCATTCTCTCACGCGAGGAGAGCCAGGCGCTGCTCCAGCGGATCATCGGCTTCTCGAAGGCGGAGCGGATCCAGGTCTCGGTCAACAGCAGCCACCAGGCCAATACTCGCTTCGCCGCCAACCAGCTCTCGACCTCCGGCAGCGTGGATGACACGAGTATCGCGGTGCAGAGCTGGTACGGCCCCAAGCACGCGGTCACCACGACCAACAATCTCTCGGAGGAATCGCTGCGCCGGGCGGTGAGCCAGTCGGAGGCGCTCGCCCGGCTCGCGCCCGATGATCCGGAGGACATGCCGCTGCTCGGCCCGCAGACGTACGACACGGTCGACGCCTATTTCTCTGGCACCGCGGAGCTCTCACCGGCCGATCGCGCGGCTGCCGCCATGACCGCTCTCGGCACGGCGCGCGCTTCGAATGACCTGCTGGCCGCCGGTTTCATCACTACCGCTGCCTCCTCCAATGCCCTCGCCAACAGCGCCGGCCTCTTTGCCTTTCACCGTGCCACCAGCGCGAACTACACAGTGACCGTCCGTACCGCGGACGGCACCGGCTCCGGCTGGGCCGGGGCCGATCATCCCGACTGGTCCAGGCTCGACTATCGCGCGGTGAGCGAACGCGCCATCGGCAAGGCCAGGGCATCGCGCACACCGGTCGCAATCGAGCCGGGTCGCTACACCGTGATCCTCGAGCCGCAGGCCACCGGCGACCTGGTGCAGCTGATGCTGTTCTACCTCGATGCCCGCCAGGCCGATGAAGGGCGCAGTCCGTTCGTGAAGGAAAGCGGGGGCAGCAAAGTCGGCGAGAAGCTGCTCGATGCCCGGGTCAATTTCACCTCCGATCCCCGGGACCCCGATCTCCTGTCACAGCCGTTCGATGGCCAGGGGCTTCCGGTGGGTCGCCAGGTCTGGTTCGAGGATGGTGTCCTCAAGCAACTGCGGTACAGCCGCTACTGGGCCAAGAAGCAGGGCAAGGAGCCGACCAGCTTTCCCGGCTCGGTGAAGCTGGCGGGGGGGTCGGACTCGCTCGATCAGATCATCGCCTCGACCGAACGCGGTGTCTTGCTCACCCGGCTCTGGTACCTGCGCGAGGTGGACCCGCGGACCATTCTCTATACCGGACTCACGCGGGATGGCACGTTCCTCATCGAGAACGGCAAGGTGAGCAAGGCGCTCAGGAACTTCCGCTTCAACGAATCGCCGCTCTTCATCCTCAACAACATCGAGGCGCTGGGTCGGGGCGAGCGGCTGGCCGGTACCGAAGCCGGCGGCGATGTCGTCATGCCGACGCTCAAGGTACGGGACTTCAACTTCACCAGTCTCTCCGAGGCGGTCTGAGCGCGTGACTGCACAGGCGCCGGCGCCGGTCGCTGAACCGGGACTGCTCGCGGGAGTCGAGCGGCTGCGGAACGAGCTGTGTCGCCGGATCATCGGCCAGGATGGGGTCATCGATGAAGTGCTGATGGCGCTGCTGGCCGGTGGTCATGCACTGCTGGTGGGCGTGCCCGGCCTGGCCAAGACGCTGCTCATCCGCTCGCTCGCAGAGGCGATGGAGCTGGAGTTCCGCCGTATCCAGTTCACGCCTGACCTGGTGCCGAGCGATATCACCGGCACCGAGATCATGGAGGAGGAGGTGGGTTCGGGGTCACGGAGTTTCCGGTTTGTCCGCGGCCCCGTCTTCGCCAACATCCTGCTGGCCGATGAGATCAACCGGACACCGCCGCGCACCCAGGCGGCGCTGCTGGAGGCGATGCAGGAGCACCGGGTTACCGCGGCCGGCGTGTCGATGCAACTGCCGGAGCCGTTTTTCGTGCTGGCGACCCAGAATCCGATCGAGCAAGAGGGGACATATCCGCTCCCCGAGGCGCAACTCGATCGTTTCCTCTTCGATATCCGGATCGGCTATCCCGGGGAGGAGGATGAAGTCACCATCCTCCGCGCCACCACGGGGGCCGATGCAGCGCCGCTCCGGCCGATGCTCAATGTCGCACAGGTGATCGCGCTGCAGCACGCCACTCGCGCCGTACCTGCCGCCGAACCCGCTCTCCGCTATGCTGCCGCCCTCGCCCGTGCGACCCGTCCCGGTCCGGATGCCCTGC
>JANOFA010001066.1:0-4169 GCA_031413355.1 Gemmatimonadota bacterium
CGATCGTGTCGCCGCCGCAGCCGCAGCCGACGTCGATCACGGCCCGGCCGCGGGCCTCTTGACCGAGGGCGAGGGCGAGCGCGGCGGGCGTGCCCTGACCACACGACCAATTCACACGAGGAACTGCTGATGTCCGTCTCACGCCGTGACTTCATCAAGCGCAGCGCCGCCGCCAGCCTCGCCGTGGGTGCGGCACCGGTGGCGGTGCCGTTCAACGCGCCGTGGGTACGCCGATCGAGCGCCATCGAACCAGTGGTTATCTCCTCGATGAACGGCAACTGGTACAAGAACGGCGGTAGCGTCACCTGCGTCGAAAAGGCGTACCAGCAGATCACCCAGGGTGGTGATGTGCTGGAGGCGCTCATCGCGGGAGTCAATATCGTCGAGCTGGACCCGGAGGAGGATTCGGTGGGCTACGGCGGCCTGCCAAACGCCGATGGTGTGGTGCAGCTCGACTCCTGCTGCATGCACGGACCAAAGCGGCGGGCCGGCGGCGTCGCCTCGATCGAGGGAGTGCGGACTCCGTCAAAGGTGGCCCAGCTGGTGATGGACCAGACCGACCACCATCTCCTCGTCGGTGCGGGCGCGCAGGACTTCGCGCGCGACTTCGGCATTCCCATCGAGGCGGACTTGAACACGCCGCACTCGCGCCAGGTGTGGCTCGAGTGGAAGCGGCGGTCAGATCCCAAGCACTATCTCAATCCCGACCAGCGCAGCAGGATGAACCGCCGGGTGCTCGACTCGCTCTACGAGGATGGGCTGCTCGGCTCGCGGGTGGTGCACGGCACGATCAATTGCGACGGGATCAACGCGAAGGGCGAGATCTGCGGGATTACGACCACCAGCGGGCTGGCGTGGAAGATCCCCGGCCGGGTCGGCGACTCACCGATTCTTGGGGCCGGCCTCTACGTCGATGGCGCGGTGGGCGCCGCCGGCTCGACCGGTCGGGGCGAAGCCAATCTCTACAACCTTTCGTCCTACCTGATCGTGGAGAATCTCCGCCGCGGGATGCACCCCAAGGACGCCGGTCTCGAAGCGCTCAAGCGGGTCCGGTCCAACACCGTCGAACGCCGGCTGCGCCATCCCAACGGCGAGCCCAACTTCAGTCTCACCTTCTACGTCCTGGACGCGAAGGGCCGCTTTGCCGGCGTGTCGATGTACGCCGAAGACGAGGACTACCGCGGCTGGGGCGAGAACACCGACCGAGGCTACATGAAGTATGCGGTGTGCGACAAGAACGGCCCGCGGACGCTGCAGTGCGAGGCGCTGCTGCCGGGGGTGAACAAGGCGGATGGCTGAGAGGCGGTAGGCGATAGGCGATTGGGCGGTTGGGCGATTGGGCGGTTGGGCGGTTGGGCGGTTGGGCGATTGGGCGATTGGGCGGTTGGGCGGTTGGGCGGTTGGGCGGTTGGGCGGTTGGGCGGGGCGAATATCGCAAATCACTGCGTCGCTTCAGCGACAGTCTGTTGGCCGAGCGCCGGCTTCAGCCGGCGGCTCGAAGGCGGCAAGGCATTCGCCTATCGCCCAGCACACTTCGTAGACAACAATTCAACTCCCAGGGCTCCATGTTCCGTCGAACACTTCGCCTCGTCACTTTCGCTCTCTGCCTTTCGCCCGTCGCGCTCGCCGCCCAGGATGCCGCCCCGACCGATCCGATCATCAACCGGATCTGGTCGCTCGGCATGGACAGCTCGATGACTCCGCGCCTCGCCCAGGCACTGTTCGACTCCATCGGTCCCCGGCTCACCGGGACGGCCGGACAGAAGCAGGGCAACGACTGGCTGGTGCGGGAGTACACCTCTTGGGGAATCGCGGCGAAGAACGAACAGACCGGCACCTGGCGCGGCTGGCGCCGGGGAACGTCGCATATCGATCTGGTGGAGCCGCGGGTGCGCACGCTCGAGGGAACGATGCTCGCCTTCAGCCCGGGAACGAAGAAGAAGAACCGCACCTCACCGACCATCATCCTCCCGCGTTTCACGGACAGTACCGCATTCGTGGCCTGGCTGCCGCAGGCGAAAGGCAAGCTGGTCCTTGTCTCCGCGCCCCAGCCGACCTGCCGGCCGATGGATGACTGGACCACGAACGCGACACCGGAGTCGAAGATCCGAATGGACAGCCTGCGGGCGCAGATCCGCCGCGAGTGGGCCGGCCCCGACGTCCGCGGCACCGGCTACAGCCTCGCGCTGGGGACCGGCGAACTGGGCCGGCGGCTGGAACAGGGTGGTGTCGCCGGCATCCTCACTTCTCGCCCCAAGGATGCGTGGGGCACGATCGAGATCTTCGACTCCTACAACACCCGCGCTCCGGCGGTAGCACTGAGCTGTGAGGACTACGGCCTGGTCTACCGTCTGACGGAAAACCGGCAGGGACCGAAGCTGCGGCTCAACCTCGACGCGGAGCTCAAGCCCGAGCAACCGATCTTCAATACCGTCGCCACCATTCCCGGCAGCTCGAAGGCATCGGAGTACGTCGTGCTCTCGGCCCATTTCGATTCGTGGGATGGCGCCTCCGGCGCCACCGATAACGGCACCGGCACGCTGGTCATGATGGAGGCGATGCGCATCCTCAAGCTGGTGCTGCCGCACCCGGCCCGCACGATCATCGTGGGCCACTGGACGTCGGAGGAAAATGGACTGGTCGGCTCGCGCGCCTTTACCGAGGATCATCCCGAAGTGCTCGCCGGACTGCAGGCGCTGTTCAACCAGGACAACGGCACCGGGCGGGTGGTGCGCATCGGCGCGGCGGGCCTCCCCGATGCCGGTGCCAAGCTGCAGGCCTGGTTCGAGCGGATTCCCGAGGTCTACCGCAAACAGATCACCCTGAGCAACCCGGGATTTCCCTCCGGCGGTGGCAGCGATGATGCCTCCTTTGCCTGCCACGGCCTGCCGGCATTCGGGCTGGGGGCGCTCAACTGGCAGTACGGCAACTACACCTGGCACACCAACCGCGACAGCTACGACAAGGTGGTATTCGACGACCTGCGCTCCAACGCGACGCTCACCGCGATGCTGGTCTATCTCGCCTCCGAGGGGAGCGGTACCATTGCGCGCGACCGGGTTGACCTCGTCGCCCTTGCTGAGGCGGCGAAGTCGGACACCACCACCGGTCGGCGGCCCGTCCCGACCAGCTGGCCGGAGTGCAGCCTGGCGCCGCGCGTGACGAAGCCGAGGGTGAAGTAGGAAGTGGGCGGTTGGGCGGGTAGGTCGGGCCTCCGTGCCCGACTAGCGATGAGGCGTTTGGTCGATTGGGCGATTGAGCGATTGAGCGATTGGGCGATTGGGCGATTGAGCGTTTGGTCGATTGGGCGATTGGGCGATTGGGCGGTTGGGCGGTTGGGCGGTTGGGCGAGACGAAGTTCGCCCATCGCCCATCGCCATTCAGTCGCCAACTTGACTAGCCCCACCACCCCGCCCCCCATAGCTTAGAGCCAATCCTCTCCCGGAACCCCGCCATCAGTCTCGAGCCCCGACTGCAGTCCGCCCTCGGCGATACCTACCGCATCCTGAAGGAACTGGGTGGCGGCGGGATGAGCCGGGTGTTCCTCGCTGAGGAGACCCGGCTCGGCCGCCAGGTCGTCATCAAGGTGCTGCCGCCCGACATGGGCGCCGGCGTCAACGTCGAGCGCTTCGAGCGCGAGATCCAGCTCGCCGCCCGGCTGCAGCATCCGCATATCGTCCCGCTGCTCACCGCCGCCGCCGCCGGCGACCTGCTGTACTACATCATGCCCTATATCGCCGGCGAGTCGCTGCGGGCCAAGCTCTCCCGTGAAGGCGAGCTCCCCGTCGCCGAGGCGCTGAAGATCCTGCGTGAGGTGGTGGACGCGCTTTCGTATGCCCACCGGAATGGTGTCGTTCACCGCGATATCAAGCCCGACAACGTCCTGCTCTCCGATGGCCATGCGGTGGTCACCGACTTCGGTGTGGCCAAGGCGGTGAGCTCCTCCAGCGGCAAGTCATCACTGACCTCACTCGGTGTCGCACTGGGCACGCCGGCCTACATGGCGCCGGAGCAGGCCGCCGCCGACCCGCACGTCGATCATCGGGCCGACATCTACGCGGTGGGCACGCTGGCCTACGAGATGCTGACCGGGCGCACGCCGTTTGTCGCCCCGACGCCGCAGGCGCTGCTCGCCGCGCATATCACCCAGACCGCCGACCCAGTCACCA
>JANOFA010001067.1:0-7984 GCA_031413355.1 Gemmatimonadota bacterium
GACTTCCCCGTCGCCAACTTCGAGTGGGGGGTCACCCTCATGCTCGACGATCTTCCCGGTCGGCTCGCGGTGCAGAACCGTACCTTCGAGGCGGGGCTGATCGACATCCTCGGCACGATGCGCAACCGGTGGCGCGAAGCGGGCGACGATGAAACCGCCGAACTGCTGGAGGGGATTCTGGCCGACGAAGTCACCCATGTCCGCTTCGCCAATCGATGGATCAAGCGGATCACGGAGGAGGACCCGCGCAATCTGCTCAAGGTGGCGATGGCGGTGCGCTATCTGGGTCAGGTGCTCGAGCGGCTCTCGCCCAAGGTGGGCGACACCAACGCGCTGGGAGTCGCCTGGACCGAGGAGCGCCGGTTACCGCCCGCGGTCAACGTCGAGGACCGGCAGGCGGCGGAATTTACCGAGGAGGAAGTGGCCGAGGTACTGCGTCAGGCCGGATTCCGCTCGATCCTCCCTGCAATTGCCCAGGGCAACTAGCGCCATGACCCAGAGCGACATTGCCCCTCCCGCCCTCGATCCGCTCCTGTTTGGCGATGGTCCCGCCCGCGATGCGCGCTTCACGGTGCGTGAGGTGTGGGCCGAGCTGGAGAACTTTCCCGACGGGACGCCGGAGCGGGACCACGAGTTTCTCCACCGGCAGATGAACGAGGAGTTGTGTGTCATGGAGAATGCCGCCCGCAGCCTGGCGGATTTTCCCGACGCGGAGTGGAGCGTGCGGAAGGGGCTGGCACGGCAGTGCGCCGACGAGGCACGGCACACGATGAACTATCATCGTCTGCTGGTGGCGCGGGATGGGCACCTGGGCCAGTACCCGATCACCAACTTCCAGTATCGCATCCTGGGGAAGATCGACAACCTGATCGGGCGGCTCGCAGTGCAGAATCGAAGCTTCGAGGCTGATGGCCTGGATGCGGCCACTCACGCCCGGGATGAAGCGCGGGCCAAGGGAGATGTGGTGCTGGCCGAGATGTACGATGCCCAGCAGGCCGACGAGGTATGCCATATCCGGTTCGCCAACGACTACATCAAGGCAAAGCTTGGCGAGACCCCGCGGGTCGGGTTGCAGATCGCCCGAGCGCTGACCCAGTGCGCCCAGGCGTTCGCGCAGGTCTTCGCGGGCGGGGGCGACGACGTCGAGAAGTACGGCGTGGCGGTCGAGGCGAGACTCGAGGCGGGGTTCTCGGCCGAGGAGGTGGCGGTGGCGGTGCGGATGTCGGACGAACGGCGGGCCGCGGTGCGCCTGCGCATGGGGCTCACATGACCGCGGTCGTGGCGGAATGGGAGGCTCAATCATGACTGATCTGCTTCAACGGCTTGCCGATTTCGCCGAGCTCATCCATCTGGTGACGCTGGCGAAGTCCATGGCCAGCGCGATGGCGGTGTACGGGGGATTTGTCGTGGTGGTTTACCTGCTGGAGCGTCGGGCGGGCACGGATGTAACCAGATACCGCAGCCGCAATTTCGCGAATGACGTGCTGTACATGTTCCTGTACCGCGGCGGCTTCTTCAGCATCTTCGTGCTCGCAGCCATCGTCAACGCGCTGGACACTCATGTGGGATTCCTTCGCGTCAACCTGCTGAGCGGGCTGCCGTGGCCAGTCGGTCTCGCCCTCTTCTGGCTCGGCGGCGATTTCCTGCTCTACTGGTGGCACCGCTTGCAACACACCAGCCGATTTCTCTGGGCCTTCCACAGCGTTCATCACTCACAATCAGAGCTGACGGTGCTCAGCTCCTGGCGGCGCCACCCCTTCGAGATGATGGCGACCGACCTGGTCATCTTCATCGGCGTCTTTCAGATGCTGCTCGGGGTGCCAACCCGTGGCTGGCTGCCACTGGGCGTTGCCATGACCAGCCTACAGGCACTGCAGCATTCGCAGCTTGACTGGCGCTATGGAACATTGGGCCGGTTGGTGGTCAGCCCTCACTTCCACGCCTTTCACCACTCGGTGGACCGGCACCAGTCCGATGCCAATTTCGGCCTCATGTTCAGCTGCTGGGACTATCTCTTCGGCACCGCGGTCGATGCCCCGGCGCGTCCTGCCCGCTACGGGGTGGCGGACATTGAATTTCACGAATCTTTGATCAGTCAGTTCATGACGCCCATCCGCTTGGCCTGGCGCTGGCGGCGGGGACCGGAAGCTGCTTCGGCAGTGCCGACCGTGACTCAAAGCGAGACCTCTGCCAGCCTGCGCTGAACGCGGACCCGGCGCGCAATCGCCCGCTCGCCTGATCGCCCAATCGCCCAATCGCCTAATCGCCCAATCGCCCAATCGCCTAATCGCCTGATCGCCCAATCGCCCAATCGCCTAATCGCCCAACCGCCTATGACCGAACCCTCGATCACCGAGCAGAGCCAGCTCCTGGCACCGCTGCTCAAGCGGGCCGGCTCCATCATCGAGTCCGAGATCCGCGGCCCGAGCATGGGCCGAACCCTCGAGCCCGGCACCCGGATCCGCATCCGGTGTGGCGACGGGCTCGGCCCTCCCGCCGGCACGGTCATCGCCTTTCTCGGCGGCAATGGACTGGTCGGTCACCGGATCGTGGGCGCTGGGCGCGACCGTCGTGGACGCAGGCATCTGCTCACCAGGGGCGATGGCTCGCGCATTACGGATCCCCCAATCGAGCCGGAGCGGGTCCTGGGGGAAGTGATCGAGTGGCTGGACGGCGATACCTGGCGGCCGCTGCTCCCGGCGCCTTTGCAGAGCCTGCCGGGCCGAATGATCGCCGCGGCGATGCTGTGGCTGGTGCGGCTGCTGCTCGCAATTGATGCCCGCCTCGCGACTCGTACCGCCATCTTGCTCGCCCGGGTGGGTCGCCGGCTCTCGCCCCCGATGTCGTCGCCGTGACCCCTGCCCACCAGCTGCTCCTCGCGCTGCTCCGGCGCGACACGACGCGCGAGTCCTTTCCGGTGTCCGAGCCGGAGGCGTGGCATGGTCTGCTTGCGGTGGCCCCGCGGGATCTGCACCCGTATCTCGCCTGGCGAGTTCCCCAACTCCTCGATTCGACCAGGATCCTGCCCGACGTGCTTGCACCACTCGAGCTCACGCGGCGCGGTGCCGCCGTCGGGCTGCTCACGCGGCAGGCGGTGCTCCGGCGCCTCACACATGCGCTCGAGGAAGCGGGCATTCCGTTCGTCGTCCTCAAAGGGGTGGCGCTGGCCCACCTGGCGTATCCCGAGCCGGCTCTCCGCGGTATGGGGGACATCGACATCTGGACCCTGCCCGAGTACCTCGACCGGACGGCGGAGGTGTTCGGCGACATCGGCATTCCCTACTCCTCCCGCATGGAACTGCGTCGGGCTGCGGCCAAGCCGATGGCGCAGGCGACGAATCGGGTTTTCGAAGCGACGGGCAGCTCAGTCGTGGTCGAGCTCCATGGCACGGTGCGCTCGATGGCCGCAGTGGCTCCCGCATGGGAGGCGGGTGCATGGGGGCGGGCCGCACCACGAAACCTCGGCGGCATCACCGCCCGAGTGCTGCACGCCGAGGATATGCTTACGCATCTGGCGGTGCATGCGAGCGCGCATCACCATTTCGAGATGGGCCTCAGGCCGCTGCTCGATATCGCGTTGTGGCTGGAGCGGGAGGGCGGGGCGTGCGACTGGTCCACGCTGGGCGAGCGGTGGCGCGAGGCGGGGTGTTATACCTGGTGTTATCTGACGGTGGCACTGGCGAGGGAGCTTCTCGCCGCGGCGCTGCCTGCAGCATTTATCGAGAATGGTGGAGCGCCGGAAGGGTTCGCGGAGCTGCGCGCACTCGCCCTCGCCCAGGTGCTCGACTCGGCGAGCAGCCTGCCGCCGACGCTCGCGAGGCTGGCTGCAACGCCAACCGCCGGCGGTCGGGGGCGGTGGTTGTTTCACCGGCTTACTGCGTGGTACTGGGAGGGCCCACCGGGCGTCCGCCGTGGGGCGGTGGAGGTGGTGCGCGAAGCGGCCCGGCGGATGTCGAGCGACCTGCGGACCAAGCTGCCGGCCTATGTGCGCGGCTGGCGCGATGGGTCGCTGCGAGGGGATGAATACCGGCGGCGGCAGGCGCTGGCGTTGGGGCGGCGGCGGTTGGCGGAGCTGGTGGAGCGGGCGGAAGGGGCAGGGCGGGGAGGCTGACAGGGGGCAGGGCGCTGGTTATTCTTCCCCGCGATTCACGGGGCGGTAGCTCAGCTGGGAGAGCATCGCGTTTGCAACGCGAGGGTCAGGGGTTCGATCCCCCTCCGCTCCATGGCAGGCGGTAGGCGCGGGGCGATTGGGCGATTGGGCGGTATCGCCCAGTGCCCATCGCCCTTTTTGCGTTGGCGGCCGGGGATCATTGAGCGGTCCCGCTGTTCCCTCTTGCGACATCCCTTCGCGCGTCTGCACATTAATGCTGGGCCGTGCCCCATGGACGGCGGAAACGTGGCTGGACCAGTGGGGGGCGCGTACGACGCTGGTCGACAGCCGCGCGGTGCCGGCGCCGGACTGCGGGATGCTCCACCCGGCGCACCGCTTGCTGTGCGGGTGCTGAGATTCTTGCGGGGGTGCCCGATTACGGCGCTGGTCAATAGCAGCGCCGACCGTCGCGAGCAATCACATTGCGGGTTAGACGGCACGACACTCATCACCCTCGGCCTATGCGTCGCCCCGTGTCTTTGACCCCTTCGCGCTTTTCTTCCGTCGCGCCCGCGGCGCTCCTCGTTCTCGCCCTCGCCGATGCCTATGGCTGTGCCACTTCCAAGGGAGTCATGGACGCGTCCACTCTGACTGCTTTCGCCTCGAAGTACACCGCCGCGTGGTGTAGCCAGGAGCCGTCCCAAGTGGCCTGGTTCTTTGCCGCCAACGGCTCCCTGACGATTAATGCCGGGCCACCGTCCGTAGGTCGCGAGGCGATCGCAGCGGCCGCGCGCGGCTTCATGACGGCCTTCCCCGACTTGGTTGTCCAGATGGACAGTGTTCGCCTTGTGGGGGGCGGTGCCGTGTATTTCTGGACACTGACCGGGACAAACACTGGTCCTGGTGGAACGGGCCGTTCCGTGCGGATTAGTGGCTACGAGGAATGGACGCTCGGGTCCGACGGGCTGGTTGTCCACTCCTTAGGGCCCTTTGACGAGGCCGAGTACCGTCGCCAGGTCAGCGGGACGGACGCCGCTCCGTCCTGAGTGGGGCGCCCTGCGGTCCTAGTGCCGTGCCACCTAACTAGCGCATGCACCACTCGTGGCGCGACCACCGCCTTGCTCCAGCCGGGCAGTTGGCCCACTTTGACTCACAGATCCCTGTTCCGTGCCGCGCCCCGCAACGGAAGCGCGATCCGTTGGGCAGACGCACATCGAGAGGCGCTTGGCATGAGGAGCGGCAAACGAGGACCGGTGATTGCGGACAGATGCCCCTCACCCCACTGATGATAAGGCGCTGTTTGCGGAGGTGAATGAGATGGCGACGTTCGTGCTCGTCCACGGTGCGTTCGGCAGCCCCGCCGAGCTGGGGCCGGTGATTCCCTTCCTCGAGGCGTTCGGTCACCGTGCGATCGCCGTCGACCTGCCGTGCACGGACGCGGCGGCGAGGCTTCCGGTCGTGGTCGTCGGCCATTCGGCGGGCGGCGCGACGATCTCGCTCGTGCCCGGCCGGACCCGCGTCGACCGCCTGGATTACCTGACGGCGGTCGTTCCCGATCCGGGGTGCTCGATCGCAGACGCCGTTGGCGCCGGCGTTCGCGAGACGATACTGTCGGCCTCACATGACGACGGCAAGGGCTGCCGGTCATTTGACCTGGAGATGCTGGCCTCGCTCGTGCCACCGGAGGAGCGGGAGGCGAATATTGCCTTCCTCAGAGCCACGCAGCGTCCCCAGGGTTGGGCAGCGTTGGAACAGCCTTGGCCCGGCCGGTCACTTCCTGACGTGCCCAGCACCTACGTGCTCTGCACGGAGGACAAGATCATACCGCCCGCGAAACAGCGCGAGATGGCGGCGCGGTTGGGCGTGGAGCCCATCGAGATCGCCTCCGAACATTCGGGCTTCGCCCTCCAGCCCCGCGAGATCGCCGCGGTGTTGGCGGCGCAGGGAGTTCCGATTGCCGAGTGACAAAGCCAAGAAGGCGAAGCTGCTCGCAAAGATGGCCTCAGCTCCCGATCCACCGATGATCTCCATCGCAGCCTTCTTCGACGGCAACGACGACCCTGTCTCGATTGGGTGCAATCTCTCCGATCACCCAGTGATTCACACTTCCCGCTACGTTCTTGACACGGCTGGCTCGAGGCCACTCCAAGAACCAATTACGATACAAGATCTGCGGCTCTAGCCTCGAACCGATGGCATAACGCAACCCAGACCGCGCGGATGTGGTGCGTAAGGAAAGGTAGTGGGTATGGCGAAGCTCGTGTTCGGAATGAACCAGTCCCTGGACGGCTACGTCGATCATATGGCGTTTGCGCCAAGCCCCACGCTCTTCCGCCACTTCATCGAGGAGGCTCAGGGGCAGGTGGGCAGCGTGTACGGTCGCCAGATGTATGAGGTCATGCGTTACTGGGACGACGATCATCCTGAATGGGATGCAGAGGAACACGCCTTTGCGGCGGCGTGGCGGAACCAGCCGAAATGGGTAGTCTCGCGCTCGTTGACGTTGGTCGGCCCCAACGCCACGCTTGTTGCGGATGATCTTGAGAGCGCGATCCGCGAGCTGAAGGCCGAGCGCGACGGGGAGATCGAAGTAGCTGGCCCGGACCTGGCGAAAAGCCTCACCGCACTTGGCCTGATCGATGAGTATCGCATCTACCTGCACCCCGTCGTGCTTGGTCACGGCAAGCCCTATTTCGCCGGGCCCCGGCCGCCGCTCCGTCTTGTGGCTCATGATCGGATTGGCGAGGATGTGATTAGGTTGAGCTACGTGTCTGCTTGGTCTCCCTACTCGCCGGATAGCGATAGCCGCTGAAATCTGGTTGTGGGTCATACTCAAGTCCGCCACTCGGGCGCCGAGAGAGGGATCTTCGCGCACCATTGGCATCGGTTTGCAAGTATCGCCCCAAGCCGATGGGGTACCATCGCATCTGGGTGTTGCTGCGCCGGCAGGGCTGGCCTGTCAACGGGAACCGGTGCGTCGGCCGTACCGCATGGAGGGACTGAAGGCGCGGATGCGGGGGAGCGCCGGGCGGCCGGATCTACGGAACCGCCCCAGCCAGCGAACGGTAGCAGATGGCCTAGGCGGAGGCGCATGGAAACTCCTGAAGGGTTTATTGGGGAATATGCAAATCTCAGCCACAGCACCTTGTCGGCTGACGGGCACCCCGCTGCCCTGGACCAGCGCATGGGCTGGTGGCCGTCCTGCCGCCGATGGCGTAGCTTGGTGGGGCGAAAGCGCACTCCAGTCCTGAGGCAACACAGATCGTTTTCACGCAGAAGCGAGGACGGCTAGCGGGTAGCAGCCGCGGTATCGGCGTTGCTCTCGCCAGCACACTTCTTGAAGCGGGCGTTCGGGTCGCGATCACCGGCAGTTCAGAAGAGTCTGCGGCTGCTGCCAGGGCAAGCCTTGACGCTCCGGAGCACACGGTCCCGGCAGCCCGGCTGCACTGGAACCGTTGCCGGTTGCGAGTCAGTGGTCGAGACGTCGATCGTGGCGTTCGGGGACCTCGACGTTCTGGTGAACAACGCCGGTGTTGGCACGGGTCGCCCCAGTGCGGCGTGTGACCAGGCGATGTGGGATGCACACGCCGACGTCAATCTGAAGAGTGTGTTCTTCTGCTGTCGCGCGCGATGGCATTGGAGATCGCCGGCCTGGCAGAAGATGATCGGCTATGCACCACTCACACGCATCGGGTCCACTGAAGCGATCGTCCGTGCGGTCCTGTATCTGGCGTCACACCGGGCGCGTGTCCTCACGGGAACCGCTCTTGCGAGCGACAGTGGCACGACAGCGGGCCGTTAGCCACACCGTGCGGCAATCCCATGCCATGAATAGAGGCCTGTTGCGATGACGATGGTACTCGGACTCGATGCGATCAAGCGCCTCATCACGAT
>JANOFA010001068.1:0-2545 GCA_031413355.1 Gemmatimonadota bacterium
TTGATCTGCACGCCGGTCTGCTTGTTGTAGGCGTCAAACCACTTGGTGTAGATCGGGTTGGGAAAGGTGGCCCCGGCCCCGGTCAGCTTCTGCGCCGCTGCCGTCGGCGCGATCGACACGCCCAGCAGGGTAGCGAACAACAGGCTGTTGCGCAGTAGAGCAGTTGACATCGTCTTCTCCTTGGTGGACTCGGTGCGCCGGGACACTCCCGGCACACCTGTTAAAGACGTCGTGACCGATCACGGATCAGTTCCAGACCGGTCACGACGTGGTCACGTGACTAGAAGCTGACCGTCATCGCCGTGCGGACGCCGGTGATGCTCTTGGCGCCGCTGGCCTGGAAGCTCTGATGCTCCACCGCGGCGCGGAACTGGGCCCGGCTTGACATGTAGAACCCGAGGACGCCGGAGATCAGGGTCGATCCGTTCTTGCTGACGGACGTGTTCGGGTCGGCGAAGTCAAAGCGCACCGCCGGCTCGATGGCGTAGAGCCAGCTGGTCGGACTGGTGAGGCGGTAGTTATACGCCGCGAGCGCCTGGAGGCCGCGGATCTTGTTCTTCGCGGCGGAGGCGTCCTTGCCCTGCAGCCACTCGGCCAGGCCGTAGAAGCCCGGTTCGCCCACCCGGCTCCACTGCACGTCCACGCCGTAGGCGGTGTTCCGGAAGCTGGAGTCGGCACCGACGATGTTGTCGCGCGAGAAGAACGAGCCGCCAACGCTCAGCTTGCTCCAGAAATCGGCGGAGCCGCGCACGCCGAACGACTTGGAGTCGTTGTTGTCGTTGAGGCTCTCACCCCGGCCGTTGTACACGCCGACGACCACGCTGGCCATCCGGCCGGTGGCGTCGATCTTGTGCTCCAGCCTGGCGCTCGCGCCGACATCATGGGACAGGAATCCAGCGCTGCCGAAAATGTCGTTGCTCTGGGAAGCGAGCAGCCCGCGCCCGCCGCCCCGCTCGATCGAGACCAGGTTGTTGGAGCTGGTCAGCTCATAGCGGCTGAAGGGCCGCTTCTCCTGCCCGAACCGGACGATGAACGCTGTCTTCGCTTCGGGCTTGTTGAGCCGGACGTCAATCCAGGCGTCGCGGAGCCGGATGCCGCCGTTGCCGTTGGTGCACCGGGTCGAAATCGCATTGGTGAGTGTGTCCAGCGTCGAGGTGCAGCTGCTGGAGGCCGGGCTGCGGCCGCCCTCGAAAGACGGCATGATGTAGACCGAGACATACTCGTTGATCTGGCCCCGCGCTTCGACGCGCGCCCGGCGAGTGTAGAAGCCGGTCTTGGGGCCGGTCGTCCCGGCGTAGTCCTCATTGCCGAAGTAATAAAACTGCTGCTGCAGCCGGCCACTGAGCCGGATATTCGGGAAGGTGGTCTGCGCGGCGATGGGGGCCGTGGTGGTGGCCAGAACGATGGCGGCCAGGGCCAGGGCGGACAAGCGAGCGGACGTCATGAACGGTCCTCGTGAGTAGGTGCGGTCGCGTGCGGCCCTCATGGCCGTGCCGGACGGGGAGAAAGATCAATTCTCCGGTCACGGATGGCAGCAGATAGAGTAACGGAGTGGTAACGTCGGTCTAGGGTGGTGTGATGCGGCCACTTAGCGACGGCTGGGGAAGCCGTCCACGTAGGGATTCCGGAACAGGTCATCCTCAGCCATATAAGAGGAGAGAGACTGCACCGGAGCTGGGCCGGGCGCCGGGCCCGGCCCGCTCGGCGCTGTGACGTTCCGTCGCTCGATTGTTTCCTGCCCCATCGGCCTCGGTGTCACGCCCATACCAGCTCCGTCATGAAGGCCTCGTGAATCGCCCGCCCTTCGTACGCCGCCGGGGCGCTGCCGCCAAAGCCGTTGAGCACGGTCGGCGGGATATCGAGGAGCCGGACCGGCTCCGTCGTCATCAGGCCCGGCATTACCCGCCCGCCGGCGAGGATCAGCGGGATCCGATCGTTGACCGGGTGGGGATGGTCGTGATCCTGCGGCAGCACACCACCGCCGCCATGATCCGCGGTGATGATCAGCAGGGTGTCCGGTTCCTGAGCCATCGGGAGCAGGGGCGAGAGCGCCCGGTCGATCGTGGTGACGGCCTGAATGTAGGCCGGGCTCATCCACCCCCAGGCATGGCCGGCGAGGTCGGCATCATTGAGGTAGAGCACGACGAACTCCCGCCGCGGGTTCTCGTCCAGCTGCCGGAGCCCGGCCTCCACCAGCCGCCCCGGAACGGGAGGGGCGGTCACCAGGCGGTCGACGCCACCCAGCCGCAGGAGCGATCCCGCGAGCCAGCGCGCGGCGCCACCAAGCTGCGGCACGACCACCGTGGTTTCGACGCCGAGCCGGCGCAGTTCGAGCGGAAGCGGCCGGAGCGCCGTGATGCGGCCCAGCGGGGCTGACGCTGCCGACGTGAAGCCATGCACCGCGGGGCTGACGCCGGTTGCCAGGGAACTCAGGGCCGCCACGGTGACATCATTGTCTTCCATGCGATCAAGCTTGATGCTGAGTGTGAGTGGGGAGGTCTGGAATGAAACGTCAAGTCCTTTTTGGTTGCGGATATTTGCTGAG
>JANOFA010001069.1:0-1493 GCA_031413355.1 Gemmatimonadota bacterium
CTGGCCGCGTGGGTTGGCTCATTCGGGCTGTTTGTGCGGGCGGCGCAGGCCGGCTTCGAGCTGGTCGATCGCCGGCTCGAGGACGCGGCCCGGACTCTGGGTCGCGCGGAGTGGAGCGTCTTCTGTGCGGTAACGCTGCCGCTGGCCTGGCGCGGTCTCGCCGCCGGCACCGCGCTGGCCTTCTGTCGCGCGGTCGGTGAGTTCGGCATCACGCTGATGGTCGCTGGCAACATTCCCGGCCGGACCCAGACCGTGCCGCTGGCGATCTATGACTACGTGCAGGCCAACCGGATGGCCGAGGCGAACGCCCTGTCGCTGCTGACGCTCCTCGTTGTCGCGCTCCTGCTCCTGCTGGCCCGGCGCGGATCGGGGGCGCGGCTCTAGATGCTGTCCGTCGAGCTGCTGAAGGAGTTTCCCGGCTTTACCCTCGATGTCCGGTGGGAGGTGGGCGACGGCGTGGTGGCGCTGTTCGGCCCCTCCGGGGCGGGCAAGACGCTCACGCTGCAGTGCCTCGCGGGGCTGATCCGGCCGGACAGCGGCCGGATCGTCGTGCGGGGCCGGTCGCTGTTCGACTCGGTGGCCGGGGTGAATCGTCCGATCCGCGACCGGAACCTCGGCGTCGTCTTCCAGGGCTTCGCGCTGTTTCCCCATCTCACGGTCAGGGAGAACATCGCCTTCGGGCTGGATCGGGTGGCCCGTGCGGTTCGGCGCCGGCGCACCGAGGAGATGATCGAACGGCTGGGCCTGACGGCGGTCGCCCAGCTGCGTCCGGTCCAGCTGTCCGGCGGGCAGCAGCAGCGGGTGGCCCTGGGCCGCGCGCTGGCGCTCGACCCCGACCTGCTGCTGCTCGACGAACCGCTCTCGGCGTTAGACAACCCGCTCCGCCGGAGCCTGCGGGACGATCTGCAGGCGACGCTCCGCGGTTTCGGCAAGACGGCAATCGTCGTGACCCATGACCTGGCCGAGGTGTGCCAGCTCGCGGACCAGATCGTGGTGTACGACCGGGGGCGCGTAGTGCAGGCCGGGCGCAAGAGCGACGTGCTGGGGCGGCCCGCGTCGCCCGAGGTGGCCAGCGCGCTGGGGATCCGCAATGTGCTGGAAGGCACCGTGCTGGAGGCGACGGCGGAGTTCGTCCGGCTCGACTGGCGCGGGAACACCATGGTGGCGGCGAACTGGCCCGAGCGACCGGACTTGCCCGCGGTGGGGAGCCGGGTGGCGTTCTTCGTTCGGCCGGAGCATGTGCGATTGATGCGCAAGGACCGGGGTGGCCCGGTGCCCGAGCGCCGGGTCAACCTGATCAATGGGTCGGTGGTCGGTGAGGTCGATATGGGGTCGATCGTGGCGTTGCAGTTCCGCGCCGACGGCGACGGGCCGCCGCAGGCGCGGGGTTACGACCTGGAGATCGAGGTGTCCCGTCTGGTGCACCAGAAGCTCTGTCTCTACTACGACCGCCAGTGGACGGTGTCGGTCCAACCCAGTGCGGTGCAGCTCCT
>JANOFA010001070.1:0-2521 GCA_031413355.1 Gemmatimonadota bacterium
GACACATACTTGAGCGTGCTGCCCAGCGCGAACAACCCGAAGCGGTAGACCGCCGAGGCGGCCCACTGCAGGTTGTCCTTGACCGCCGAAGTATCGCTGAACCTGAGATAGTGAATCCCGCCACCGAGATTGAACTGGAACAGGCGCAACCCACCAGCGGCCATCGTTTCGACCGAGCCATCGGGATAGCGCTGCACCGCGCCTTCGATCGCGATATTGCGGATCGTGGCGAGGCCGGCGGGATTGATGAAGGTGGCGCTGGCGTCGCCCGCGAGCGCTACCCCTGCCCCGCCGAGGCCGGCGGAGCGCACCGACACGGGCAGGGTGAGAATGAGCGGAGCGAGTGACACCTGGGGCTGCTGTGCCGCCAGGGGAGCGGCCCACAGCAGGAGCAGGCTGGCGCGCCGGGATGTTGCCCCGATGAGTTGTGACCTGCGCAGTCCGGTGTGCCTCACTCCGACTCCTCGTTGCTGGCCCTCACCGCAGACGCATGACCGCGTACCGGGGTTGTACGCCGCCGCTGTTCTTGACGCTCAATCCGAGCGCGACCGCCGCGCCATCCGGACCCTGCACGACCCGCAGGTAGGCCCCGGAGCCACCCCGCAAGATACCGCCACGGGCATAGCCGCTCCCGTCCGTGGAATCGGGCCGGAGCGGATAAGTCGGTGCCGGAAAGAGCGCGTCAAAAGCCGCCGCCAGGTCCCAGCTCCGATAGCGCAGCCGACCACTCGACTCGGTGAACCCGCTTCGGCTCTCGGCGAAATTGGCGAGATGCCACTGGCTCACCAGGGTCGTGAAACTGACGCCCGGCTGGAACAGCACTGCCGCCGCGGCCGCGTTCTGGCCGCCGGTCATGGTCAGACCTCCGGGGCTGCCGGCACCGTTCAGCCGCCGGGTGATATCGGTGCCGAGCACCGTATCGGTCGGCGACTGATCGGCGAGCCAGCGGACAAAGAGCCAGTTGGCGCCCCGTTCCGGCAGGGTGCCGCTGGACGTACCGGACTCCACCAGGGCGTAGGATTCGGGGCTGTTGAAGTAGTCCCGCGCATTCGACAGGTCATCCCGAACGTACTGGGTCAGGCAGTTTGTGGTCGGACAGAACGCATCAGGCACCAGCCGGCCGCCCAGCTCCTCCGCAAAGTGGGACAGTCCTTCATTCAGCCAGGTCTCCTCCGCCTCGCCCCCGCTCAGCAGTGCATGGCGATTGTAGCTGATCATGTGCTGGAGTTCATGAATGAACGTCCCGCCAAGTCTTCGCTGTACCTTGTCCTTGGCGAAACAGAGCGGCACCCCTGGATCTGGCACGAGCCCGTAGAAAACCTCGCCCCCATTCGAGTTCGGATCATTGAGCAGGTCCAGGCCGAAGAAATAGCCGGCGATGAACTGCCCGGTCTGCGCGCAGTTCGGCGAGAGCGCGTTGATCCGGTCGGTCAGCAGCGCGATCACCACCCCGTTGCCATCGATGTCGGACTCGCGGCCGAACGCGGTTGTGTCGATCGGGTAGAGATACTGTTCGAACAGTGCCCCGATGGAATCGATGTCTGTCTGGGTATAGCCTCCAGCGGGAACGGTGTCGTCGAGGAAGATGGCTCCATGGGTCCCGACGAATTTCGCCGTCGCCCCGACGGAAACAAAACCGGTGCAGCTCGCCGTCGCGCAGACCTTGAAGCTGCGCTGGTCACCCACCACCGGCGGGACCCGGAGTGAAGGCTTCACTGCCGCCGCTCGCCGCATCCCGGCTTCCCGCGCGTAGACCCGTTCCCGCTCCCGCAGCATCAGGTCGAACCCGCTCTGGGCCGACGCCGGTGCCGCCTGGACCAGGGCCGGCCGGCGCAGGGCAGCTGCCGAGAAGGTGTCGGACGTCGCTTGCAGGATGAAGTCGCCCTGGACGCCATTCGGCGTTTCCTGCCCGGCGGCGGAGAGCACGACGACCAGGTGCTCCGCGCCTTGCGCCCCGGCGGCCGGAAGCCGGAGGCAGCCCTGCGTCAGCGACGGATCGAGGATCGCCTGTGCACCGGGTGCGAGTGTCGTCGCGGCGATGCCGTCGCAGTCAATCGTACCGGCCGGACTGGTGTCCCCCTTGCCGCACGCACTGAGCACCGCGAGTGCCGCGAGGACCGGGAACAGGGCGCCGGGAGGGCGACGGAGGATATAAGGAAAGAAGTGGGTCATGGTGCCGGGTGAGTGGGGGCAAGATAAAGTGCCACAAGGGTTTTTGACAATCATCGGAGCCGCCGATACCTTGCGGCCGTGACTCAGGAAACTTGGCTGGAACAGGTTCGGTTTGGCCCCGACGGGCTGGTGCCGGTGGTGGCGCAGGATCGACGGAACGGCAACCTCCTCATGGTGGCCTGGGCCGACCGTGAGGCGCTGGCGCAGACGCTGGCCACCGGGCTGGCCCACTACTGGAGCCGGAGCCGAAAAGCCCTCTGGCAGAAGGGGGAATCCTCCGGCCACACGCTGCGGGTGGCCGAGGTGCGCCTCGACTGCGATGCCGATACGATCCTCTACCGGGTCGACC